>NZ_CADEPK010000224.1 GCF_902829255.1 Metabacillus niabensis
CACCATAACCATTTATCTTTAAAACACAAACATATCCATACTTTCCTCGAAAGGAGACATTTAATTGGTTAGCCTTATTAATGATTCCTTTTTGGGAATAGAACTCTCCATTCAATAAGCTCTTTACAAAAGAATCCTTTAACAACTCCTGCTGATTTGCCAACTCCCTTTTCAATGTATCGTTATTTGCTATCAGTGTTGCAATATTTCCATGTAAAAAGTCATATTCGTTTTTGTGTTTAGATAAATCTGTTCCGATTTGCTCCTTCACCACATTTATTAAGTTATGAATTGGAGTACTATTTCGGTAGGCAAGAAATAAACAAAGTAACATTCCTATCATTAGAGTGGTACAAGTTACTACGAACGTGATTTGTTTAATGGTTTCTGCTTTTTCCATTAAAGCCTGCTTCGGTATGCCCGCTACATAATGCCATCCGTTGAAGTCTGAGTGTAAAGATAATAGGATGGTTTCATTTTCTTGATTTACTGACCGGCTTTTCTCATTTAATTTTTTAACTACTTTTTTCGTACTATCCTCACTAATCCCCATCATTGTAAGAGGATTTCCTTCTTTATCTGCAATAAATGTCCATCCTCCATACTGCTTCGATAACTCTTCTAAAAGATTTCCAATTTTCTTCTGATTAATTATTATCACTACAGTTCCCAACGGTTCGTTAATACTATTTAAAGGTAGTGATTGTACATAGGTTACTACAGAAAGTTCTTTACTATCACTAGTATATTGGCGAACAGGAATAACTTCTCCTTGATGATTTCTCTCCAAGCTTTTCTTCCATTGGTCAAAGGAAAGATCATGATAATGATAAAGATCATAGAAATGATCTAATCTAAAAAAAACGTAACCATCCTTTAAAATAACTTGATCATTTTTTAAATAGATATAAAAGTCCTCTATAAAATCATTTGTATGTGCATAGGTTGAAATATAGCGTGATGTCTCACTCAGGCTATAGAGATTTATAGAATTAGGTTCTGTTCCTGTTATTAGATGTTGATTAAAATCGTCAACGAGTGTTAGTTGTTTTGTAAATCTTTCAACCTCCAACAATCTGCTTTCTAAAATATCTTTACTCTTCTTTAAAATCAACATGCTCGACTCGATTGAACTTTTCTTTGCAACATCCATCGATACTTGGTAAGACACTATTCCAGTAATAAGTGGCAATAAAAGAATAACCAGATATGATAGTAAGAACTTTCTAAAGGTTTTAGTTGTTTTACTCATTAAATGCAAGAACGTCTCCTCCTATCATAAAGATAGCGCTCTCGAAAATATTGCTATTTTAAGTTTGTAATCCTAAAAAAATCAGGGCCATTACCGTTCTGCTATGATAGTCTTTTTCATGTGACTTAGAATGTAAGAATGCTTATTTTGTCCAAATATAACCTTTTCACTGTAAAATAAGGGACCATATCGTGGTCCCTTATTGTCTAATTAATGCAGTGAATCTTAAAGAATTCTTTTTCCCTTTCAGGTAACAAGGTGATGGATAATTAGGAGTTTTTTCGTGAAAACCTAACTCTATTCCAAATTTCTAAGATACTTGTCATTTTATGTTCTTTTAATAAAATACTTTTTCCCTTCTTGTGTATCGAATGAAATCCTGTTATTAGTACTTACTTTAATAGGTATAATCTGTCCATCTACAGTCACTTCAATGGATGGTTCAACCACTACGTGACACGGTCCTCCTAAATGGGAGTAAATTTCACCACTTTCAAATTCATTATTTTCCCACTTAACATTCACTTCAAATCCTCCACGTGCACGTAATCCCTTCACATATCCATTTGCCCATCCAGAAGGAAGAGCAGGTAATAGATGAATTTCACCGGTATGTGATTGTATCAGCATTTCAGCTAGACCAGCTGTAAATCCAAAGTTTCCATCAATCTGAAATGGAGGGTGTGCATCAAAGAGATTTGAATAAACACCACCCTTTTGATAGTTGAATTCATCCTCTTTCACGAGCTGAAGAAGATTAGAAATTAATTGAAAAGCCCTATCACCATCCTTAAATCGTGCCCACAAGCAAATTTTCCAGGCTAGACTCCACCCTGTACCATTATCCCCCCTTCGTTCAAGAGATTTTCGAGCAGCATTGAACAGTTCACTACTTTCAGAATCCTTCAGCTGGCGACCAGGATAAATTCCAAAAAGATGTGAAACATGGCGATGATGGTTATCTTCATCTTCCCAATCATTTACCCATTCTTGAAGCTGTCCATAGCTACCGATTTGCATTGGCTGTAATTTATCACGAGCAGAAATTAATTCATTACGAAAATCCTCATCTATTTTCAATACTTCTGCTGCCTCAATGCAATTAGTAAACAAATCCCAAATTAAGGACATATCCATTGTTGTTGCCATACTTACTGCAGCAAGTTTTCCCTCTGTCGTCATAAATTTATGCTCAGGCGAGGTAGATGGAGCAGTAACCAAAATTCCGTTCTCATCTTCGATTAACCAATCCAAACAGAAAAGAGCTGCTTCTTTCATAATCGGATAGGCAGTTTCCCGAAGATAAGAATGATTTTTTGAAAACGTAAAATGTTCCCAAAGGTGCTGTGATAACCAAGCTCCTCCTAATGGCCAAATAGCCCAAACAGGGTCACCATATCCGTAGTCACCGGCTGGAGCAGATTGACGCCATATATCTGCATTATGGTGTGCTGTCCACCCCCTGCACCCATAATTAACGGATGCTGTTCCCCTTCCGTTTTCTGCCAATTCTTTAATATAGTTCAATAGAGGTTCATGACATTCGGATAAATTACAGATTTCAACTGGCCAATAATTCATTTGAGCATTAATGTTTAAAGTATAGTTGCTACTCCATGGAGGTCTTACCTCTCGATTCCAAATTCCTTGGAGGTTAGCAGGCTGTGTCCCTGGTCTTGAGCTTGCAATCATTAAATAGCGTCCATACTGAAACAACAATTCCACCAACTTTGGATCATTTGCACCATAATGCAATACCCATTGATCTGTGGAGAGATTTTCCGGAGCAATTGCGGGTCCTAAATCGAGCTCAACCCGATCGAATAATGACTTATAGTCTTCAGTATGAGAATGTCTTAACTCTTCAAAAGATTTCGTCATTGCTTTCTCTAGAAATTTCTTTACGGCCAAGGAAGGGTTCTTCCCCTCTTTCCCTGGAGATTTTTCATGGCCGTTAAAGCTAGTCGCAGCACTGAAGTACAGTGTGACTGCTGTAGCTGCAGTCACATGAAGACCGTCATGATCAATATGAATAGAACCATCCTCCAATTTTACACCTAAGCGTCCTTCAAATTTCATAGCATTCGAAGTATCTATGTCCCCATATATGATAGGATGATCCGTGCTATAATAATTAGGATCAACATGCTCTGGACAAGTTCCGCTAAGCACAAGCTGATTTTTGTCTTGAGCAGTATTAAATCTTAACGAACTCCCAAGATTTGCTGAAAAACTTAAAAAGCCTTGTTTACTCGATTTAAGTTGAATAGCAATAACTTGATCCGGAAAGGAGGCAAACATTTCACGTGTATAGTGGACATCACCAATCTTATATTCCACATGACTCGTGCCTGTTTTTAAATCAAGGCTTCTCTGATAGGATCGAACAGGTTCTCCATGGTAAAATTGAAGGTACAAATCCCCTAATGGAAGATAGGATTGTGTAAATGGCCCCATCATCTCTTTACATAATTGATCTGCTTCTATATATTTCCCAGCAAAAATCAGCTCTCGAACCTTAGGAAGCACTTCCTTTGCCTTTGAATTATTAAAATCTTTTGGTGATCCTGACCATAATGTATCCTCATTTAATTGCAAATGCTCTTTCTCAATTCCTCCAAAAACCATGGCACCGAGACGACCATTACCGAGCGGAAGTGCTTCATTCCATGACTTAGCTGGTCGATTATATTGTAGTTTCATAATAAATCTCTCCCTTTTAGCATCCTACAATCTTTACTAGTGGATTTTTTCATCAATCATTTTAATATTTTCTATCGCATAGTCTTGGTGCGGTTGTAAGCCCATTATGTGAGATGGAGTTTAACTTCATCATTTCTTGAATTAAAAGGTGACTTGTTTGAAGTACTACTCTCACTAAAAGTTGCTAGAGAAAACCTTAAAAATAGACAACAACTATTATTTCATTCTGCCCCTCACCATTTCCACCTTTTTTGATAACGCTTACAAATATATTTAAAAAAACTAGTAATCTTTGAAAATTCGTCAGCAAACATAACCTCTTGCTGAGAAAACCAAATTACTTTTTGTTATCTCTCTTGATACCGCTCCTTAACCCATTAATTAAGACACATTTTTACGGCCAACCAGATTTTTCTACTTTACTAATTACTGATTGATTGTATAGTAACTTTATGATCGATTCACCTCCATAAGGATATAACAAGAAGTTATCATCATGTTATCGATAACATGATGATAACCCAAACTATTCGTTCAAGTCAATTAAAATTGAGGAAAATTCTTAAAAAAATAAAGTGACTATATATTACAGAAATTTATAATACAAAAGCTTTTGCTGAACGTCATTAGGGTTGCGTTAGATGCTTGAAATCAATACTTTTTAATTTGTGTTATCGATAACATTACTATCTTGCCTATTTAGGTTAAATAATCTAAAATATGTAGATAGTCAAAGTAATGTTCGGGAGGATTCCTATGGTAACGATTTATGACATCGCCAAAAAAGCGAACGTATCAGCTATGACCGTATCAAGGGTTATTAATAAGTCAGGAAAAATCAGTGATGAAACGAAAAAAAAGGTGGAAGCTGTTATTAAAGAATTAAATTATATTCCTAATAATTCAGCAAGAAACCTAATTACGAATAAAACAAAAATCTTATCGTTAATGGTTACAGACATAACAAACCCTTTTTTCACAAATGTTGCCCGTGGTGCGGAAGATAAAGCTATGCAAATGGGCTACCAGCTGCTTTTATGTAATAGTGATGAAAATGTTGAAAAAGAAGCAAAATATATGGAAATGCTTATTTCTACTCGAACAGATGGGGTTCTGATTGCACCTGCTAATGACTCCTCAAAAAGGAATATCAGGAATTTAAGTAAGCATGGTATCCCGTTTGTATTAATTGATCGCAACATTCAAGACTTAGAGTGTGATCAAGTGCTTAGTGATAATGAAACAACTACGCGAAAGTTAATGGAGCATCTCATTTCCCAAGGGCATAAAAACATTGCGATCATTAATGGCCCTTTAGAGGTGTCAACTGCTCGCGAAAGATATCAAGCATATATTGATACATTAAAAATACACGGAATTCCACTAAACCGTAACTTAGTGATGGAAAGCGAATTTCGAGATAGTGATGTTTCTAGTGCAATACATCACCTACTAGAATTACCAGAATCTGAACGTCCAACCGCGATTTTTGCAACTAATAACTTTATCGGAATGAGTACGATGAAAACACTAAAGAAACTGAAAATAAAAGTCCCAGAAGGAATAGCTATCGTATCCTACGATGGAATACCAAATTATACAGAAAGTGAATCAATCCTAACAGTTGCAGAACAACCGGCATATAATTTTGGATATCTTGGTATCCAACTGCTAATAGAACGAATTGAAGGAACTGCTCCAGAGAAGGCAAGGAAAATTGTCCTCCCTGCAGACATTCATATCCGAGCATCTTCCATTCATAAAATCGAGTAATACTTAGTCACTCCCACAAGCATTAAGAACACTTTTTGTTAAACTACTGGTTTATAAGTGCTTTAATAGAAAGTGTTTTTTTACCTTCTCATTAGGTTAATCGTCATCTAGTCTAACAAAAATACATGTAAATCCTTACTTTACATACTCGTTGTTTCCACTTGGCCAGGTTTTATTATGAATAGGTTTTAGAATATCTAACACTTTTTCTACTAATTCAACATCCATTGGTTCTTCAGTCCAAACAATATTTTTTATCATATTTTCCTCACTTGCAGTACTGACTAGAGTTGTAGGGATTTGTTTATTATGGACGGCAAATTGGATTGCCAGCTTTGAAATATCTACTCCATGTTCTAAACAAAAATCAGCAGCTTGTTTACAAATCATCCGAATTTCTTTATCAGCGGGATGCCAATTCGCTACTGGCATCGAACTCAAAAGTCCCATTGATAAAGGAGAAGCATTCATCAAACCGGTTTTTTTCTCTTCCAACAATGGAATAAGAGATAGCAAGGAAGTATCATTTAAACAATAATGGCAATATGATAGTATAACATCTACTTCTGATTGATGAAGCACTCTTTCAAAAATTGATAACGGTAGTCCTGATACACCAAAGAAGCGAATTTTCCCATCCTGTTTCAATTGCTGTAATGCTGGAATTGCTTCCTCGATAATTTGATCAAATGAGCCAAACTCAATATCATGCAGGAGAAGAATATCTACATAATCAGTTTGTAATCTTGTTAGGCTCTCTTCCAAGCTTCCCATAATACGCTTCTTAGAAAAATCAAAATGTTTTTCCCCGTAGCGTCCAGCTTTCGTCGATAAGATAAATTTATCTCTTGAAATTTCATTTAACGCTTTACCTAATACTGTCTCGGCTTTAGTTAAGCCATAATAAGGTGAAACATCTATTAAATTAATACCATTATCAATAGCTGTATGAACAGTTCTAATTCCTTCTGTTTCATTTATCTCTCTAAAAACAGATCCTAAAGAAGATGCTCCATAACTTAAAACCGACACATCTAAACCGGTATTCCCTAATTTTCTGTATCTCACTGAATATTCCTCCGTTTTATGAGTATGCGTTGCAAAACCACCATATCTTTCATTCTAGGGTTAATCGATAAAAATCGATCGCGTTCTCCCCAAAAATCCTCGCTTCTTCACGTTCTGTTAATTTAGGAAGTGTTTGCAGCAATAGTTCATACACTTCATCATAACTTGCTGCTAGTAAACAAACAGGCCAATCGCTTCCATACATGATGCGATTAATTCCAAAGGTATTAACGATGTGATGTACATAGCTTATGAAATCTCCTTTTTCCCAGTTTGAGTGGTCTGCTTCCGTAACCATACCAGACAGTTTACAATACATGTTAGGATATTTGGCAATTTGTTCAATTTGGCTTTTCCAAGGTTCCATAGTTCCAGCTTTGATATCCGGTTTCGCAATATGATCGATAACTCCATGTATGGGGACTTGCTTTAATAAATTCAATACAGCTGGCAATTGATCCGACTTTACTAAAAGATCTATAGGTAAATCTATTTTTGAAAAATAAGAAAAGGCATCTAAATAGATTGGTTCTAAAATCTTAGTTGCATCCTCCATATCTTGAATCATAATCCGTATGCCAACAAACTTAGTGTTTTCTCTTAATCTATTAAGTTGTTCTTTATAAAATGGATTTTCTATATCGACCCAACCAACGACACCAGCTATCGTTTCCGACTCGTTACTAAGCGCGAGGATAAATTCTGTTTCTTCTAATGTTGGTGCAGCTTGCACGACAATAGTTTTATCAATTTTATGTTTTTCAAGATGTGGTTTTAAATCCTTTTCGAGATAATCGCAATATAGTTTCGGAATATCTGGCGTTATCCAGCCATAATCATTTCTGCTTATTTTCCAATAATGCTGGTGAGAATCAATTCGCATAATTTGTTATCCTTTCTTTAAGGTAATCTTTCAATAAACTGATTTGAGCAATTGATGTATTTTTACAGTTCCACGATAGCTTTTATAACACCCTCTTCAGGCTTTAACCATTCTTTAAAGGAATCTATTATTTGATCAAACCCTGACCGATGAGTAATGTAGTCACCTACATCGATTTGCCCGTTCTGAATAGCATTTATCACATAATGAAAGTCCTCATTTATAGCATTGCGACTTGCCATTAATGTCAGTTCCTTTGCATGAAAATCCGGATCTGAAAAAAAGATATCTGTTTTTATCAGACCTACAAAAACCAATTTACCTCCATTTGCTGGATAACGGAATGAATCTGTCATCGATTTACTATTCCCAGTTGCCTCAAAGACAATCGTCGGCATATCTCCACTTGTAATATCCTTTAATGCATCCATTGGAGATTGTAACGCATTGATGATGTAATCGACATTTGCCCACTTTTGGCAAAATTCTAATCGTTCTTGATTAATATCCATAGCAATTACTCTTGCACCTACCTGTTTAGCTAATGACATAACCCCTAAACCAATAGGACCTGCCCCAACGACAAGCACAAATTCACCATTTTGAATTTCTGCACGTCTTACAGCATGTGCACCAATACTTAGAGGTTCAATAACAGCAGTCTGATCCAATGATAACCCTTCCGTTTTAATTAAATGACTGTACGGTACAGATATTTTTTCACGCATCCCCCCATCTATATGAACGCCCAAAACGTTCATATGTATGCAACAATTTGTCTTGCCTTTCCGGCAAGCAATACATTGCCCGCACCCTAGATAAGGAATAATTGATACTAGGTCTCCCTCTTTTAATCCAAATGAATTTTCATCAATTGAATCAATAATTCCTGCTAATTCATGACCAAGAATCCTTGGGTATTGAAAAAAAGGCTGATTCCCCTTAAATGCGTGTAAATCTGTACCACAAATACCAATTCGTTTAATTGCAACAATTGCTTCTCCTGGTTTTTGAACAGGTAATTCTCTTTCGGTTACTTTCAAAACATTAGGCTGTACACAAACAATAGATTTCATGTTTTTCCACCTTTTTAGTAATTTTAGAAATAATTTACCCTATCTTAAACATCGTGTTACCGATAACATTAAGATAACACCCGATAATTCAATAAGTCAATACAAATTAAACAGGATAATGTTTATTCAAACCATTTCAAATTTATAACTAAAAAAGCGACCACGAAGGGTCACTTTTTAGCGAAAAATATTATTTTGGAGAAGTAGTTAGCATCAATAAATTGGTATTTCTTTGCTAGTCTTATTCTTACTATTAAAATGACTTTCTATACCAAGGTAACCTAAAAGTGGAACACTATTAACTGAATAAGGCCCTTTGAAATTGCTAGTGTAAATCCCCGTTCTAGATTGTTAGAGAAACGACTTTGTAACAGGTTCTTGCTTCTTGAATAATCATTCCTCTGGCATCCATATTTTAAAATTACCGCTCAATGCCAACAAACTAAAAAAGTACAAACAATTGTCATAGTATCTACGATTACCGGTCCGTACAGGAGTATTCCAAAATAGCTCTACACATTTCTTTGCATGATGACCTGTTGTAGCAAGTGATGCCATAGCATTTGAAGCGATAAGACCGACAGGATGAAGTGATTTTTCTTCAAACGGTTCTCCGGAAATTTTATAGCGACGATAATCATCAGGATCTTTATCTACAAAAAACTGTTGAATTCTTTCATTTATTTCTATCGGACATTGTTCATCTTTAAACCATTCATAATCTAAGCCAATGTTGCAAGCTACTCGGTAAGAATCACTGAAAAAATGTCCATATCCATTTTCATTATTTGGAGTTCCATCATAATATGCATACTCTGGTGCTAATCCTGTAACAGGATGACAGGCAATTTTTAAGTACTTTCTACTTGCGTCTGCTGCTTCTTTCCAAAATTGTCGATCTTCTTGATATGCCCATAATGAAAACAGCTCATAAAAATGTGGTAAATGATAGGAAGGATCAGTAAATTCTACATTTGGAATAAACTTTATCAATTTATTCTCAGGATTCCACATCGGAAACCCTTCTCCTTCTTCTCCTTTATGAATACAGGTTCTCAGTAAGTCCCTTGCATGTTGTCCGTAATTAAAAATTCCCTCACCATCACCCCAGCGGTGGGAGGCAAAAAATAACGACAACGCGAAATATTCTTCTCCATCTGGTGCTGGTCCATACGAACGCTTTGAACCATCTGGGTTACAAGACCAAGCGAAATAACCAGCATTCTCTCCTTCTGACATATACATGTTTTTATATGTCCATTTCCATAGACGGTCAAATGTGTTTTTTTGATCCATTTGAACAGCCATCATCATTCCATAAGACATACCTTCTGTTCGGACATCTAGATTTCCAGTATCTAGTATGTATCCTTCATCTTTTCCAACTTGATAATAGATTTGCGTATCAGGATGCTGCTCTGAAAAAAGTTTATTCCATGTATCTTGTACTCTTTCATTAATAGCTTCATCAGAAAATCCATATTCTCGCAAAACGTTTCGATAAGTTCTGTTATATAATAATGACGTGTTCAACATTTTAATTCCTCCCATCTAAACTTTATTTATCACATAAACAAAGTATTTGCAAATTTATCCCTTTTTTACAAGTTCACTAGCTAATAGATGACTAATTTCATTGTCCCCTTTATATTGAACCCAATCAAAAAATGCAGGTGTACTACTCGCTTTTCCATTTCCTGTTGCATATAGACCAAGACATACTCCGGTAAATACACTTCCATATCCGCCATTTTCCTCTTTAGATAAGGATGCCAACTGGCTTTTCCCTAGACACTTCCATTCTTCTCCTTCTTCTGCAAATCTAAAATGGTAATCCTCATCATCAGACATTATGCTTAATTTAATTCTTTTATTTTGAAGTAAACTACGTGTCATTTCTTCTGTATGTCCCTGAATTGTTTTTAATGCAACAACTACTCTCTCTCCATTTACTTGTTTAACCGCGATTTCATAATGTGCGTTTTCATTTAACCTAACTGATAAACCAGCTTCTTCACCATCATTTTCAGGTTCAAACTCAAGCAATGCACTCAATTCCATCTTAATGTGTTTCTGTGGTTTACAAATAAATGTCGGCGTGCCTTTTTCATCACTTAAATTATCTGGTCCACCATGCAAACTCAACCACCCTTTGCGATCAGTTAAGGAGTAGTTTTTCTCACATTTAGCTCTAAGATGAAACCAAGTTAAATCAAGCCTATCCTGTTCAAAATCATCTTTATCTAGAAAGAATTCCTCTAATTTATAATTTCCAGTCAGATTCGTTGTTTCCATAACACCATTAACAATCCCCTCATTGTTATCAATCATTGGCCAGCCATCTTCTGTCCAATTTATAGGGGCTAAAAACGTCTCTCTTCCTAAAATCGTATATTTTTGGTTAACAGGGCGTGTCCCAAGAAAAACAGCCCACCAATTCCCATTAGAATCTTCAACAAAATCAGCATGCCCAATGTTTTGTATTGGATGATCGTTCATTTGATTATGTGTCAAGATTGGCGTATTTAACATTTCAAAAGATCCATAAGGCTGGCTACTTTTCGAGATGATCGCTCTGTGATCTTCTCCTGTTCCACCACATGCACAGAGTAGATAATAGATTCCCCTTATTTTATATAAGTGTGGGGCTTCAGTCCATTGACCACCATCTCCATTCGATATGACAACCGGAGAAGTTAAAGCCTCACCTGTCTGAATATTGATTTCATATTGAATAATATGTGATTCATACCCAGCACCATTTTGAACCGTTACATAAACCTTTCCATCATCATCGAACATGAGAGATGGATCAATATTCCCGTATGGAATTTTAATCGGATCTGACCAAGGACCTTGAGGGTCTGTTGCTGTTACATAAAAATTCCCCGTACCTGATACGTCAGTCGAAATTAAATAAAATGTACCATTATCATATCGCAAAGTCGGTGCATATAAACCGCCAGAGCTTCTGCTATTTCTTAGGTTAACTTGACTATCTCTTGTTAGTACACTACCGATTTGCTTCCAATTAAGTAAATCTTTACTGTGGAAAATTGGGATTGCAGGAAAATATTCAAAAGAGCTAGTTACTAAGTAAAAATCATCTTCTCCTACTTTGACGATACTTGGATCTGGATAAAAACCAGGTAAAATCGGATTAAGATATTTCATCCTCTACATCTCCTTCATTCATTTGTACTAAATAAAATCGTTCAAAATTTTTCTTGCCTCTTATCTATTAATCACTTGCCAAAAGGATTGCTTAGGCTGATGATGTTCATCGAATAATAAAGGCCAGTTTTTTCTTCCACGAACAGGAAAATCATCGAGCCATGTGTAATCATCCGCTGCTCCCCAGAAAGTAACGGACGTAATAACGTCTGAATACTCTCTAAATAATTCAAAAAAGCTGTTGTAGCGCTCGGTTTGCTTGATTATCATTTCTTGTGTAGGAACTTTCACATCTGTTCGTTTATCGTCCACATCATATACAGAAACATCCATTTCAGTAATATGAATTTGTAAGCCTAAAGAAGCATAGCGCTCTATGGCTACTCTAATATGATCCAAACTAGGACTATATATATTCCAATGTGCCTGTAAACCAATTCCGTGAATCGGTACACCTTTCTCTACTAAACTTTTTGTCAATGAATAAATTTTTTCTCTTTTTTCTGGATGTGATTCATTATAATCGTTATAAAACAGCGCTGCATTAGGGTCTGCCAAATGAGCATATTCAAAAGCTTTATCGATGAAATCTTCGCCAACAATGTCCTTCCATTTAGAATCTCTTAAAAGGCTAACTCCAGTATCAGCAACAGCTTCATTCACAACATCCCAGCTATAAATTTGCCCTTTGTATCTTTCCATTACGGTAGAAATATGGGTATTCATACGTTCTAAAAGGGTGTATCTATCAGCGATTGTTCCTTTTTTAGTTTTGAAGACCCAATCAGGTGTTTGATTATGCCAAACAAGAGTATGCCCCCTAACACTTTTATGATTTTCGTTAGCAAATGATAGAAGCTGATCTGCTTTATCAAACGTAAAAGTCCCCTCTTCAGGTTGCAAGCTTTCAAACTTCATTTCATTTTCTGCTGTTAAACTATTAAAATG
>NZ_CADEPK010000225.1 GCF_902829255.1 Metabacillus niabensis
CTTACAAGGGCGCTATTTATCATTGCATAATCAATTAGTTCAGGTTTCATGCTAATCATTTGAACGACGATTTGTGCACCAAGTGAAAATCCTATTAAAATGACTTTTTTACCTTTTGCTTTCTTTTCAAGAGTTTCTAGTAATAGATGAGCGCTGCCATTAATTGAAAACAATCCACACTCTCTACTTCCTCCCTGCTCTGGCAAATCTGGAACAAGACAATGAAAATGTTGAAAATCATTTATTTGATTTTTCCACATCCAACCGCTTACCCCTCCTCCGTGAAGGAACATGATGACATGCTTGGAGTTTATATTCCCTGATTCCTGTATATATATCGTCAACACCGCCTTTTTATCAAACTAGCATTACGAAAAAGCTTAAACTATTTTTTCACATATGATGTTATAAATCTTGATATAATCTACTTAATGTAAACGACAAAGTTGGTGACCTGATGAAAAAAAGTACTGGATATGCAATTTTAAGTTCTCAATTCCTATTCTTTCTCTTATTACCGATCTGGTTGAGATTAACAAATTATCTTCATGTAGCTGTTGTGGCAGTTGTGTGGTTTATCCTGTCTGCGAGTTGTTTGTTTATCGTTTATTTCATTTCCAAGCAGACGATTAAAATTTCTAAATTTATGTTACATATTGTTTCTAGCCTTTACTCTTTCAGTCTAGTTATTTTATTATATGTACGACCAGGTGGGCAAAACGGTGGAGCAATAAATCTTCAACCATTTAAAACAATACGCTTCTTTTTGTCAGGAAATGTTGATCCATTAGTCGCATTTTATAATTTAGTCGCTAATATTATCCTGTTTATTCCATTTGGGATCTATTATACATATTGTAAAACGAATCCTTCGTGGAAAAAGCTCCTACCTTATGCGATATGTTCGATCAGTTTAATTGAACTCATTCAATACTTATCAAAACGTGGAAGTTTAGATATTGATGATTTGTTCCTAAATGTATTAGGTGTTTTGCTTGGTTTTTTCATTACACCATTGTTTCAAAAAGTGATTGTCGTTAAAAGTTAATAAGCAATTTATTCAATGTTAAAAACGGTATCTACTTCAAAGAACCGTTTTTAACTTACCATTTTCAACATTTTTTAATTAATCATTATTATCAGATTCATTTCCCCTTCTTCAATACACCAGAGGTTTTTATTGATTTCACAACTTCTTTTAGCCTATCCTTATCTTCAACTAAAGCAATTCGAACATAGCCTTCCCCAGTTGGACCAAATGCATGGCCAGGAACAACAACTACATTTGCTTTTTCAATTAATGTATATGTAAATTCAAAAGATGAGTATCCGTTTGGAACTTGAGCCCAGACAAACATCCCTGCAACTGGCTTATCAATCCTCCATCCGATAGCATTTAACCCGTCTACTAAAACATCTCTTCGTGCCTCATAAATTTTTCGATTGATCTCACAGAAGGATGAACCTTGTTTAAGCGCTTTGATTGCAGCTTTTTGAATCGGGTAAAATACACCATAATCCAAATTGCTTTTCAGCTGATGCATTGCTTTAATGATTTCTTTATTCCCAGCTAAGTATCCAATTCGACTTCCTGCCATATTATAGTTTTTCGAGAAGGAGGACATTTCAACACCAACTTCCATTGCTCCTTCAACGGAAAGAAAGCTAATTGGTTTATTACCTTCATAATAAAGCTCTGAGTAGGCAAAATCATGCAGCACGATAATTTCATATTTTTTTGCAAATGCGACAACCTCTGCAAAAAATTCTTTATTAGCTAAAGCTGGAACGGGATTCCCCGGAAAGTTTAAAAACATCATTTTTGCTTGTGATGCGATTGCTTCAGGAATAGCTGATAAATCCGGAAGAAAATGATTCTCTTTTTTTAACGGCATAAAATATGGTGTTGCTCCAGCCATTTCGATCCCAACTGCATAGGCGGTATAACCTGGATCAGGTACTAAAACGAGGTCACCACTATTTGCAAAAACCATCGGGAAATGGACGAGTCCATCTTGTGATCCCATTAGTTGTAACACTTCATCATCTGCTTCAATTTTTACATCATAATTTTGATCGTAAAAGGAAGCAACAGTCTTATTAAATTCAGACGAACCAGTTATCGAATATCCGTACTGTTCATCGTGTAAAACCTCACTCGCTAAAGTATCCTTAATAAAAGAAGGCGGGGCTAAATCAGGACTTCCAATACTTAAGTCAATCAATGTAGCTCCTTCTTTTAGCTTTTTCTTTTTATATTCAGCAAGCTCGCTAAAAATCGATGTCTGAAATGATTCCATTCGCTTTGATTGTCTTACCTTCATGTAAAAACCCCCACTACTTCTACTATTAATATTTTCATATAATTATATTTTTTCTGAAAATAAGTGTAACATATTTTCCCTATTGTCAAAATAATAATTTGGGATTGTTGTGGCATAGCCAAACTATTATTAATGAAGAAGTAGGAGTATAAAATGATGAGGCTTCACCAAGAATTTTCTTGTTATCAAAAAAAGAGTTGGCCCCTACATTTTGTAGAAACCAACTATTTTTATAAATCTATCATCCTGTCAAAGATTCTTATTGTTAAAAATCAATTAGAGCGTCTCTGTTTCAAGCTTAAATCCTTCTACAACGACATCCTCTTCAATTTCTAACAGCAGGCAACGCTTCCCTTGATACATAATATATTTTACGTTCTTAAGGTCTTTCGGGTTAATAGATAGATTTGCTAATTTCGTATTAATTTTAATTGATTTTGGTACAAGGTTGCTTGCTTTAAATTCGTGTTTTTCATCATCGATAATTTCTTTGAATGCATGTTCCACCTTTGCTGCATCCATATTTTCTACTCCGCTTACTTGGAGGATTCGTCCGACGTCTTCATAATCCAACATTGGTGGCTCATCATTTTCTTCGTCCTCTTCATTCTCTTGCACCATTTTATCGATTTCCTCATAAACATTAGAAATCACCTTTGTATCCACTTCATCACCAATTACTTTTTTTAAAACTTCTTCAAAAATTTCCTTATCTTCGACAGCGGTAATAATTTCTTCACAATTGAGAACCTCTTCTATGAATGTTCCATCAGGTTGATTTGCCTTCCCAGCATAATAAAGAATATGGTTCACATCTGCAGAGTTATCGATAAATGCTGGAAACAGAAAACCTGATAATGGTGATGCTAGGTTAATTATCGGATCAACGGCATTATTCGGTCTAACTTCCTTTTGAACATAATCAAATAGAAGCGCTTTTTTTGGTTGATCGGTTTTATTTAAACTGCAAAGAATAAATTCGCTTGAATAAACTTCATCATTCCCACCTTCTTCAGATTCCATGTCACGTTTCCGTGTTGGTTTGCGGTACTCGCCACGGATAAACGTCACCATCGTATCAAATTCATAAACAGTGTGGGTAAACATTTTTTCAACGATTTGCAGCATATATTCCTGCCAGTCTTCAGTTAATACTTCCTGTAAGCCGTCATATAGAATTGTTTGTGTGCTATTTTCTACATCCCGTTTAAATTTAAGATCAAATAGTTTTGCATCAAGCTGTCCAGTTAGCACCTTTTTGAAATTACCTAAAAACAGTTCCTGTGTTTCCTGCTCTAACATTTGGAACGGTAGACTAAAATGATGATAGATTTCGCCTGTTTCTTTCTTAACATAAACATTGAATATTTCTCGAATTTCCATTAGATGATTATTTAATTTGAATTGCTTACGTATATTTGCGATGTCTTTTTTATTCATAGATTTCAACTCCCATTCCTGATTATACTGTTATGAAAAGAAAATAGTAATACTTGATATTTTTTCACTTTTCATATCAGGAAGGATTTATTGTAGTTAACAATCTATTATGTCCTTTTATATTTGGCTCTCCCTTCAAACAACAAAAATGCTACCTTTACGGGTAGCATTATTGATAAATTTTCTAAATCGATTTTCAAGTTATTTAATATGCTCTCCGTTAGAAAACACTTAATATTGTTTAACAATATAATGTAGTTCAACAAACTGGTTAAATGTCCTAACTCCTTTTAATAAAAGCTCTACCTGATTATCGCTCTCCTTAAATAATGGTATCCCTGTTCCTAGTATTGTTGGAGCTACTGTTAAAATGATTTCATCTACAAGTCCTTCTTTTAAAAACGAACGGAACATATCTCCGCCCCCAACCAACCAAATATTTTCTCCAGACTGTTCTTTTAACTCATTTATTAGTTTGGACAGATTACCGCTGATAAATGTGACATTTTCTGTATCATGATGCTGAGAGTTTGATAGAACATAGCATTTTTTATTCGGGTAGGGGAATTGATCTAGTCCTTGCCTGACAATCCAATTATATGTGTTTTTACCGAGGATAAGTGTGTCAACGGTATCATAAAATTGTGAATAACCGTTGTCCCCTTCCCCTTCGACCTTTTCTAACCAGTCCATTGATTCATTTTTCGTGGCAATGAACCCATCTAAGCTACTTGCTATAAATAATACTACTTTTCTTTTCCTCATCGACCTTTCACCCACTTTACGAAAGTATGTTCTTATTAAGGATACCAAAGTTCGAAATGTTTCGGATAGATTCCTCTTAATTTTCCTACCCTTGAATAAAATAAGAAACAACAAAGACTGCTGGTGAATTCCAATAGATCGTGACTTCATTTGTCGCATAGCTATCCTCATGATCAGCAAAGCATTTTGCCGGTGGTTCTCCTTGGAGATGCTCTTTTACATAATCATCCTGTAATCCGCTATTTGGCCCACCTGAGACAAAGCCTGGTATAGGTGCTGTTACTTCATCAGCAACAGATGGACGATGATGTGGATTCATCACACTATGCTCACCAAACCCTGTAACATAGCTTAGATTCATTGGATTTCTTCCTAATAAATAGTGAAGATGAGCCTTTGCACATTCGACATAGTTAATTTTATGTACAAAATGATTTGCCAATAGTAAAATCATCGCATGATTTAATAAAACCATATTGCTTCCCCAAATATAATCTTCATTTGTAAGTGAGATACAATATTCGTTCTTTTGCGAAATTTCAAGAAAATGCTCAGCGGTTTCTACTAATCCTTGCAGTAGAGAATCGTAAATATGACTATCGGTATTCGCTTTATTTAATAATAAATAACTAATTGTTCCATATCCTCCGACATCAGCCCAGCCTAATTCATATTTTAATTCTGTTTCGGAAAGCAATTGTTTAAATTTTTTATGGTAAATTTCATCTCCAGTTGTTTTATAAAGTTCTGCTGCTGCCCAATAACGTTCATCACTATCTATCTCATCCTGATATTCACCCGTTTTGATTTGTTCGGGGTTTTTAAAGCAAGGATAATGTTCATGATTTTCTAACCATTTCCATGCAATTGTTGCACTTTCAATGCACCGTTTTGAAAATTCCTGATCAAATGGTTGATAAATCCGACTCGCCAATGCCATAATCGCAGCAAAACTACCTGTTGCAGTCGCTGAAATTGGTGAAAAATATAAATTTGCCCGATCTTCTTCAGGCATTGTTTTTAATGGTGGGAAATTAAGAGTTGTTAGTTTATGAAAAACTCCACCTGTTAATTCGTCTTGCATTTTAAATAACCATTCTAATTCGTAGCGGCATTCATGAAGGATATCAGGAATGTTGCCATCGGATTCAGGGATTGGTATTTGCTTGTCAAATGAATCTGGAAATAATTCATAAGCGAGCAATAAATCTGCAGTGCTTTTGCAGCTGCAACTGTATATTTTCCATAATCACCTGCATCATGCCACCCACCACTACTATCACGTACACGATGTGGTTCATTATAAACAATTCCTTTTGCAGTGTGACATGCTTTATGGTTCCATGGACCTGCGTACGACTCATCTAAATCCATCCCACAGCGCAAAAAGTAGTAAGCTTTTAATAAACCGGTATGTAAATCAAGATAAGGTTTCTCGGAGATAGAAAACGTTGAGGAATAGCTATCATTATAGAAGATTTGATAGTTTCCTATAGTCGTAACTGAAGAAAAATCACCTAATGCAACGTACTCACCACTTGCTTCATCAAAGCTTGCGATACCAGTTTCCCCTTCAAATACAACCTGGTTATGATCATTCACTACTTGAAAAATGCCCCCTTTCCCTTTGAACATTGCAAGCTTTTTGTCTTTCACTGCATAGCCTACCTGATTAACTACAATTAAACCGTTTACATTTCCTCTCACTTCATTTTCCCCTTTACAAAAAAATACGAAATTTCCGTTTTGAATCCGTTTCTAAATATAAATAAATCATCGTTATTTATTAGTTTTTTATAGTTTACCATTTTTTGTGTAAAAGAGAATTGTTTTATCAAAAAAAGCGGTTTGATAATGAAAGAGTTTGAGTTTTACTGATTATATTGTATTTGACTGTTTTTTAGGAGTATTCATCTATAACTGCATTTCCTTATTTCGTTCCTATTTTCTTAATGCAAGTGGATATTGCTGCTATTTTTCTTTTTAAAACAAAAAATGAGAGTGACTAAAAAAGGGTCTGTCCCCTTCAACAAACACCGATATATATAGTAAACTAACCGCATCATTATTCTATATATAGTGTTTGAAGGGGCTGATCCTTATGTTTTAAGCTACCCTCACTTCCTTTAATTTAATTGGTTTATGATTTGAGTGATATCTTCAGCCGGTAGCGGTTTGCTAAACAAATACCCTTGGGCTTTATGACAGTTATGCGTTTTGAGAACTTGTAATTGTTCGTTTGTTTCGACACCCTCTGCAATAGCCTTTAACCCTAAATTATGCGCCATAAGTAAAATCGTGGTTGCGATGTTTTCATCACTCTTACTTTTTGTCATATCACGAATAAAGGATTGATCAATTTTCAAATAATCAATTGGGAAAGTTTTCAAATAGTTTAATGAGCTATAGCCTGTTCCGAAATCATCAATTGAAATTGTAAGGCCTAAGTCCTTTAAATCATGTAAAATAATCGTTGCAGATTCAACATCCATAGTCATACTTTCAGTTATTTCAACTGTAAGCTGTGCTGGATTGATTTTCGTTTCATCAATAATCCGTTTGATCATTGAAATAAGATTTACTTGATAGAATTGGCGAATTGATAGGTTTACGGATAGTGTAAGATCTTCGAATCCTAAGTTCTCCCAATGTTTAATTTGTTTACATGCGTTTCGAAGAACCCACTCACCAATTGGTACAATGAGACCAATTTCTTCAGCTATTGGAATAAATTTGCTCGGAGGCACCAACCCTAACGTAGGATGATTCCACCTAATAAGTGCTTCAACACCTGTCATATTGTTATTAGTAAGGTCAATGATTGGCTGATAATGGAGAGAAAATTCCTCTTTGTCCATCGCTTTTCTTAATTCGTTTTCTATTTCTAATCGTTCAAATTCCTTTTTATCTAATACTTCATCGTAAAATTGATAATTATTACGACCTCGCTTTTTTGCTTGATACATTGCCATATCGGCCTTTCTTAGCAATTCATCTTTATCCTGTCCATCAACTGGATGTAAGCTAATGCCAATACTCGGTGTAACAAATATTTCGTTTCCATTTATCATAAACGGTTTAGACAATACATCAATGATTCTTTCGGCAATATCAGCTATTTCGCTTTTAGATACACCTTCTAGTAGTATCGTAAATTCGTCGCCACCTTGTCGTGAAAACGTATCAATCTTACGTATACACCCCTTTAATAGCTGAGAAACCTCTTTTAAGAGTAAATCACCAATATTATGTCCGAGTGAATCATTAATGACTTTAAAACGGTCTAAATCAATATATAATAAGCCTAGTAGATTGTTTTGAAGTTGATTATTTTCAATTGCACGTTTTACACGTAAATCAAAAAGTCTACGATTTGGTAAACCGGTTAACGCATCATGATAAGCCATAAAATTAATTTTTTCTTCAGAAATGAAATGTTGGATAACTAAATTTGTAAGATATGTTGCTTTTTCAATTGTTTTCCGATCATGTTCATTTGGAGTTGTCGGTTTATCATAATACATGGCAAATACACCTAATACATTTTTCGAATTATCGAAAACAGGTAAAGACCAGCAAGCCTTTAAATTATGTTTAAGCGCATATTCCTTATAATTTTCCCATAATGGGTCTGTTTCGATATCCTCCACGATAATAATTTTCTTTAAATATGCAGCAGTTCCGCATGAACCGGTATTATTGCCAATAGAAATATTCGCAATGAAATTCGTATATTCCTCTGGTAAATTAGGTGACGAATAATGAATAAGCTTTGTTCCGCTTTTATCGACTAAAGATATCGAGCACGTTCCCCCATTTGAAACTTTTTCAATAACATGAATGATTTCATTTAATACATCTTTAATCGGATAGCCCTTTGCTAACATTTCTAATACCTTATTTTGACCATTAAGTAATGTTTGCAAATGATTCATTTCAGTAATATTTTTAGCTATCCCGCCAACACCATATATTTTATTATCAATATATATCGGTACACATGTAACCGACAAATCAATTCGAGTACCATCTTTTAATTTTATTGTTGTATTAAATCGTTCACTATTCCCGTTTTTAACACTTTTAAAAAAACGCTGTGTATTAGCGATACATTGCTCTTCTATTAAAGAAATAAATGGTACATTGTGAATTTCATCCTTTGTTAGTCCTGTTAATTGTAAAGCAGCATCATTAAATAAAAGAACATTCCCGTTTAAATCTAAAATATAACAAGCATCAGGATTATGAGAAAATATTGATTCATACATATCAAATAAGCACGTTTGATCTATTGGAAATTTCATACTTACACCAATCTTCCTAAAGAGCATAGTAATATGCTCCATCATACTATAGGAATGATAATCTAGCATTATTTAAACGTATATTTCCAAGGTGGAAAAATGCACCAAAAAAGGGGACAGTCTACTCATCCTGTCCCCTTTTAAAGTTTTACGCTCGTGCTCTTTTTCTCATAATGGAATATATCGCTAATCCTATTATGAATAAAATTGCTCCAGATAACAAAATTGTATAATAATCAGTTGCTGTATTTGGCAATTGAATACCTGTTACCTTATCTTTGGTTAAAGATGAGGTGTTTGAATGACTTGAACCATTTTTACTTGGCTTTTCATCGGTATCCCCTTTTACATCATCTTTCGGATTTTCGTTATCTTTATCATTGGCGTCATTGTTATTTCCAGATCCATTGTTATTGTTGTCCTTATCTTGCGGATTTTTATCACCATTTCCGTTATTATCATGGTCATTTCCACCGTTGTTATTATTTCCATCATGATCTTGCCCATCATCATCGTTGTTGCCATCATTGTCATGATCATTTCCGCCATTGTTGTTATCTCCACCATCGTCATGATCATCACCATCTTGGTTGTCCGGTGGAGTCACGTCTGACGTTTTAAAGCGATAAATGTCAGACTTTCTTGTTGCACCATATTCATCAGTAATATTCATATACCAATAATATGTTTTATTTGGCTCGAGGTTTTTCCATTCGGTTGTTGCAAAATCATCTGATGCGACCTCTTTATCAGTACCAATCGTCTTTTCAGAATAAATATTGACACTGAAATAATCGGTTGCTACTCGTTTGTTGATATCATTGAATGTAAAGCTTTCTGTAAAGCTTTCATCCTCAGGTGCAAAGAAATCATAATCATCTAATATTGGTGAATACGTCTTAATATCGACTGTTCCGGCAATTGGATCAAATGTTAGTAAACGGACATAACCGTCTCCTCCATTAGGCCCACCTTGATAGTCTGCAAGCATTTCTAATACTTCTCTAGTAGTACCATCTTTATTTGGAATTTTCGAGATTCGTTTCGTTACCCCATGATAATGGCCACCAATAACCATCTTTACGTTTTCGTTCGGTACGATAATTTTATCAAAGACATTTTGTGACATATTTGACAATGTTGCATTATATTCGAGATATGCATGCATGCCAATAATTGCATTTCTGTCAGCATGTTTTTGTAATACTTCATTTGCCCATGCGATCGTTTCTGGTGTATCCTCTGTACCAAATCCTAAATAAAGGATAATAAAGTCATGGCCACCAAATGACATAAGATCATAATGGTTTCGGTTATTATCCATCGATCCACCGTACCATGGATTGTTTTCGAATCGATGAGCACCTACATATTTATGGTAGTAAGAATAGTCAATCCCATCAATAATCGAATCATGGTTTCCTGCCAATACTCCATAAGGGACTTTCGCATCGTCTAATTTTTTTAGATTGCGGTCAGCAACAAGCCATTGCTCATCACTATTTGCAACATTGACTAAATCACCTGTATGAATCGCATAATCAAACAGACCATTATTGTATTCATCGACTATCCAGTCACCTAATGAATCAAAAATATGTGGGTAAGATTCAGCATAATACTGGGTATCCGTCCACCAAAGCATCGTAAATGGATCGTTTGGATTTTTTATTTCATCCTGTACCATCGCTTGAATTTTACCATCTTTTACAAACTTATCCTTATCAATTTCTACACTTAATACGATATCAGATTCGTTCGTATCACCTGTTGCTGATTTTAATGCTACCCATTTATTTAGGTCATTATCCCAGCCATATAGGGTTACGATTCGGTTTGGTAATGTTTTTCCCTTCCAATAAAGTTCAACAGTATCCTTTTCTGATAGTTGTTCTGACACTTCCACTTCAAAGCGATGATATGGAAAGCCCATTGTTGAGTCATTAACGAGATAATTCCCATCCTCATACGCGATCTTCGTTTTATCAGCATCATTTAATAATGTTTCACCCTCAGAAGTTATTGTTAACGGTGGTTCTCTATCTGCGACATTAGAGAATCCTGAAATTCCGTCTTCCCTAGCAAAGTCATATTTATCCCCTTCAAGAAAGGTTACATCCATTTTATCTCCACTAGGGTCAATAACCTTAGCTTTTAATGTAGCTGTTCTAGATATTTCTGTAGCAAAATTATTTGGTGATAGATCAGTAGGATCTTCAGGTAATTCAGTTCCGATAACAAAATTTGTTGATAACGTTTCTTTATTACCAGCACCATCAAAAGCAGTTACAGTTAGTTCGTGATTACCTGGTGCAAGATTTGCTGAGGATGTTTTATAAGGTAATTCTATTGCCTCTCCATCTAATTCTGCCTCAATTTTAGAAATACCCGAAAGGTTATCAACTGCCTCAACAGTGAATGTTAAATGTCCTTTTAACAAGTCACCCTCTTCTATTTGCTTGCCATTATTGTTTATGCCGTTAATTTCTGGTTTCGTATTATCAACGGTAATATGAATGGATTCTGTTTTCGTATCATTTACATTAACATCAAGCTGATAGGTACCATCAGCATATATAGTCGTATCGAATGCAGTATATCTTGCCGTTAGTGCTTCTTCAGGTAAATCAAAAATGAAATCACGCTTCAATGGTTTGTTTAGATTTGTATTTGTTGGAGCATTACCATCACCTAGCGGATAATAAATATTTTCGCTATAAGCTAATTCAGATTGTGTTAAATTTCCAAGATAGTTATGAATTTTTACTGGCTTTATCATTTTTCCATTTGGTAAAACGAGATGAAGATTCATAACCTCTAAGTCATCAAAATTTGTTTTATTAAAATGCTCCTCGTGTACATCTAAATCATAAGGAACATTTTCACTCCCGGCATGAATCGAAACGAGACGATCCTTAATAAAATAGGTTGGTGCCATTTCATACGTATACATCGCACCTTCTAAATATTTGGGATAGATTCTTGTAAAATACTCTCTTTCACCATAGGAATTGATTGCACTAGCAGATGTCTGGTAAATATGGTCAATACCACGTGCTTGGAAACCTAACTGTACATTTCCCGGAAGTGCTGGGGTCATTTCAAGTAATTGATTTTGAAAGCTTACCTTAATATCGTCAGTTGCGTTTTTTCCATAAGCAAATAAGTCAACTGTTTGATTAATTACCTCTCCATTTTTAATCGATAATCCGGAGGTTGGTATCTGTTGTTCTTGACCTTGCTCAATAACAGAAAATGAATTTCCCCTTGAATTATAAGGAACCTTCGTTAGATTTCCACTCGCATCTTCCCCGAATAACATATAACGATAGCTACCTAACTCGGATATCGTTATTGTTGCTTCATATACATAACGATTGTTTTGTTCTTCCTTTAACTCCATTTTTACACGGTTTGTAAACTCTGTTAGCTCATTTTCAGCTGTTCCATAGATGAATTCTGCATTTTCTAATTTCTCATGACTTGTCATTGTAATGATGGTAGCTGTGTTTTGTTTAAGCGTATAGAATGGTTGGTCGTGTTCAATCATTGGAGATACGACATCTAAATTAGCTACTGAAGGTACTTGTCCCTCATCAATGCTACCAGGATTAGAAAAATCTCTAGTCTCGATACGTTCCATTGTTTTACCTTTTTCTGGGTAACGATACACAACAGCGCTATTTCTAACATCATTGATTAAACGATCAGCACTATCAACATTTGAAGCATCATACCAAGCCTCAACAACGATATCATTTACACTATCAGAGCTAGAAATAGCGAAGCCGCGATGCAATGAGTTTGGTAAATTAAATTCTGTTGAAGCCGTATTGTCATAGATGATTACGTCATCTTCACTTAGGCTTGAATTATAATGAATATTAAAGTCATGAACCGTTGTATATCCATCACGTATTGCTTCTTTTGCAAACCAGATGACTGCCGTACTAAATGGTTCAATGCTTGTATCTTGAGAAATTGTCCATTTTTTAGGTAATGGAGAATTATTTGGGTATAAATAAAACAGTGTATATCCTTTTAAAT
>NZ_CADEPK010000226.1 GCF_902829255.1 Metabacillus niabensis
ATGTAATGATAATAATTATCATTATCATATATAATTTGGAGGGACATAACATGACAGCAACTACATACACATTAGGGAGAAAACCACTTCTTAGCGGCATTGCACTTATTTTATTCTTTGTTTTGATTTTAGCTGGATGTAGTAATTCTAATGAATCAGCTTCTTCTGATTCTAACGAGAAAGCTAGTGGGAGTGATGTTCGTGAAATCACTCATGCGATGGGGACGACAAAAATCGAGGGGACTCCTAAAAAAATTGTTACGTTATATCAAGGGGCAACAGATTCAGCTGTTGCATTTGGTATAAAGCCTGTTGGTGCAGTTGAATCCTGGCTTGAACAGCCAATCTATAATTATTTAAAGGATGATTTAGAGGGTGTACAAATTATTGGTCAGGAAACACAGCCGAACTTAGAAGAAATTGAAAAGTTAAAACCAGATTTAATCATTGCCTCAAAAATTCGTCATGAGGAAATTTATGACCAACTAACAGAAATCGCTCCAACCGTTGTTCATGAAACGGTTTTTGATTATAAAGGAACAGTTGAATTGATGGGGCAAGCGATGAACGAAGAGGAGAAGGCTAAAGAGATCATCTCTGCTTGGGATGAAAGAGTTGCCGATTTCCAAACGAAAATAAAAGAAAAATTAGCGGATAAATGGCCGCTTCATGCTTCAGTGCTAAACTTTAGAGAAGACCATGCTCGCATATATGTGACAGGCTTTGCTGGCTCGGTTCTTACAGAATTAGGATTTAAGGGACCGAAAAATTTAACGGATGATTCTCAAGATATTCTTCAATTAACTGACAAAGAGAGTATTTCAGAAATGAACGCAGATGTCTTCTACCTCTTTATGGAGGATAACGAAGCGGTCAAGAAAACATATGAGGAATGGACGAGCCATCCACTATGGAAAAACCTAGATGCTGTGAAGGCAAATGAGGTTCATACGGTTGATGAAATCATTTGGAATATGGGTGGTGGCATTAAAGCTGCAAACTTAATGCTTGATGATTTATATGAAAAATTTGAATTAGAAAAATAAATAAGCTTTTTGGTAGGAGGAGGCTGCAGCTTCTCCTATTTTTAAACGTTTTTTTTATGAAAGGAGGAGAAATATGGGCATTGTCTTTACTTCAACACCACTTAAGGTTGTTGGATTGTTTTTATGTATCGGACTGTTTGTGCTTTCCTTTTTCGCAAGCATCGCGCTTGGACAAAATGCGATTTCGATCCAAACGACATTTGATGCTTTCTTTCATTTTGATGAGACGAGCACAGAGCATATCATTATAACAACATCACGCCTGACAAGAGCTGTTATTGCTGCAGTCATTGGTGCAAATCTAGCAATTGCTGGTGCATTGATGCAAGCGTTAACGAAAAATCCACTAGCTGCACCTGATATTTTCGGTGTAAATGCTGGCGCGTTGTTTTTTATTGTATTTTCAGCAACGTTTTTTCAGGTTGATTCATTGGTAAGTTATATGTGGATTGCTTTTTTAGGTGCTGGTGTTGCAGGGATATTAGTATATTTTTTAGGCTCGTTAGGCAGGGATGGCTTATCGCCGCTCAAAATCGTATTATCTGGAGCAGCGATAACAGCTTTATTTGTTTCGTTTACTCAAGGGCTTTTAGTAATCGATGAACAAAAGCTTCAAAGCGTTTTATTTTGGTTGGCAGGTTCTGTTGCTGGACGAAGCATGGATATGCTGTTACCTGTGCTGCCGATGATGTTGATTGCAGGTCTTGTCGCGCTATTCTTAGGGAGATCGATAAATATTCTTCTTTCGGGGGATGATGTAGCGAAAAGCTTAGGGCAACGGACCATATTAATAAAAGCGTTAATTGGAGTAATTGTTGTCATTTTGGCGGGAGGCTCAGTAGCTGTTGCAGGATCAATTGGGTTTATCGGCTTAATTGTTCCACATATTGTTCGCGGGCTTGTTGGACCAGATTACAGATGGGTTATTCCCTATAGCGTATTTGTTGGGGCAAGTTTATTGCTTCTAGCAGATGTTGCAGCAAGATTTGTTATTATGCCACAGGAGCTCCCGATTGGCGTGATGACTGCCTTCGTCGGAACACCATTTTTTATTTATCTTGCACGCAGGGGGTTAGCAAGAAATGAATGATTTTTATACAGTACGTACAAAAACTGGTTCAATTTCCTTTCAGATCGGGAAAAGGCCGATAATCGTCATTTTTCTCCTCAGCATAATGTCTTTACTACTATTTGTTTTAAGTTTAGCTGTGGGGAGTAGCTTTATTCATCCTTTTCAAGTTATGAAAGAGCTAGTCGGATTTAGTAGTGGGGAGTATGATTTTATTTTGCATACACTAAGACTGCCAAGAGTGTTACTTGCGTTTATGGTTGGGGCAGCACTTGGTGTAGCAGGATTAATTTTGCAGGCTGTTATCCGTAACCCACTCGCTTCCCCCGATATTATTGGAATAACAAGTGGCGCATCGGTTGGAGCGATTTTGTTTATCGTTTATTTAATGGGAGCCGTTAGTATAAGCTTTCTACCTTTTGCAGCAATCGCAGGAGCAACAATTGTTTCGGCGATTATCTATTTGTTGTCTTGGAAAAAGGGTGTAACACCGATAAGACTTGTATTAATCGGAATTGGTGTTTCTGCTGCGATGAAGGCTATCGTCATGATGATGATTGTTGTCAGTGAAACAACGATTGCGACGAAATCTTATTTATGGTTAACAGGAAGTTTGTATGGAGCGAACTGGCAGGATGTGTCAGCGATGCTACCATGGTTAGTCATTTTTATTCCTAGTGCATTTTTCCTTGGAAGACTTGTTAATGTAAAAGAATTAGGTGATGATGTTGCAACAGGTCTTGGGGTGAAGGTACAGCAGCAAAGACTAATTCTTTTATTCATTAGTGTGGCATTAGCTGGAGCTGCCGCAGCTTTTGCTGGAGGCATAGAGTTTGTTGGCTTAATTGCTCCCCATATTGGTAGAATGCTAGTTGGCCGTTCCTTTGCAAGCTTAGTTCCTATTTCAGCATTATTAGGTGGAATGATCGTGATAATCGCAGATATGGTTGCGCGAACAGCATTCCTACCACTTGATATTCCTGCGGGTGTTTTTACTGCAGGAATTGGTGCCCCGTTTTTCATTTATTTGTTATATCGAAATCGAAATTTATAAGAGGGGGACTGTCCCCCTCTTTTTCAATATAATTTCCCATGTCGATATAGGATTGTGCATAGCTTCATAACTGCTTGGATATAGCAGTTTTGCCGCAATGGAAGAGGAGCTGCGAAGTAGTGTGGAAGAATTATATCTAAGGTTGTTTTCATCTTTTCATAAAGTAATTGAAATACTTCTGATTCACTGTAAAATTGGGTTTCTCTGCCTTGAAGCCATTCAAAATAAGAAACGATAACCCCGCCGGCATTTGCGAGAATATCAGGGATAATAATGACGCCTTTATTGCTTAAAAATGTATCTGCTTCCCCTGTTATTGGTGCGTTTGCTCCTTCGATAATGATAGTTGCTTTAATTTGCTCCATATTTTGCTTGTGTATTTGATCCTCTAAGGCAGCTAATAGCAGGACATCGACATTTACGTATAAAACCGCATCACGTGGTTTAATCTTTGCTGCGATCTTAGCGGCTGATAGCTGCTCATTAGTTACTGGAAGCTCTCCACGGTTTAATGATGCAAACTCAATTAGGGCTGGGATATCTAAGCCCTCAGCGTTATAGAGAGTAACATTTCGGTCACTTACAGCGACTACTTTATTTTGTAAGTATGTGCACTGATAGGCTTCTAATGCTGCAATAGATCCTACATTTCCAAACCCTTGTACCGCTATTGTTATAGGCTTTTCGGCTAGTGATAATGCGGTTTTGGCAAAACGGTTGTTGCTTTTTAAAAGGAATTGTTTTTGCTCAAGTAAGAAATCATGAAGTAAATAACGGAAGGTAAAATAAACCCCTTTTCCTGTTGCTTCTCTGCGACCGAGTGAGCCTCCATTGACAATGCTTTTCCCAGTAAAGCTACCACGATAAGGCTTTCCTGGATTGATGCTTTTGTATTCTGCCATCATCCAGTCCATTTCGAGCTCGCCTGTCCCAACATCTGGAGCAGGAATATCCTTATCAGGGCCGAGAATATCACTAAAGTAACGCACATATTTTTCACAGATTAAATGCAGTTCTTTATCAGAGAAATCTCGAGGGTTTATTGCCACCCCGCCTTTTCCGCCACCAAAGGGAACCTCATATAGTGCATTTTTCAACGTCATTAACGCTGCAAGGTTTATGACCTCCTCCTCGTTGACAGATTCATGGAAGCGAATCCCTCCTTTATAAGGTCCGAGCGTATCATTATGCTGGACACGAAAGGCGGGAATTCTGACAACCTTCCCTTTTTCTAATGGAACACGTAAAAAAGATTTATGAATATGATTGGGGGTAGACAGAATTGCTGCCAAAGATGTAAAAGCTTGCTTCCTTGCTTGGTCATGTAATACAGGTAAAAATGATAAATCCTCTAGTAAAGCGTTCAATGATTGTTGGACAATAACCCCTGTTTGGCTTGCCATAAAAATGACCTCCTTTTTCTAACAAACAATCATATGAACGAAAAGCTTCTGATATACCTATATTTTTCTTCTCGTTCCCCACAAAGAGGCGATAAATAGAAATTCAAAAACATTCATCTTGGCTGAACTGCTAAAGGGGAGAGGAATAGCATTGCCGATAATCATAACGATTGTACCAATCAGCATCCATTTCCATCCTTTTTTCCACCAAACAATGATGCTAGCTAGCAAAACAGATAGAACGGTACCGATGATCATATATGGAATCCCTGTTTCTGTTTCCTGTACATAATGAAGAACACCATATTTAAATACAGGGGTAACATTTAAATGAAGGGTGACAGTAATAAGCTCAATTAAAATAAGAAGGAGCATGTAAATCCAAGCGACAAGATGAAAAATGCGACTCTTTGCCCAGTGAAGTGCTGTTTTTCGGATAACCCCATAGCTAAACAATACTAGCGTCGGAGTAACGAAGGCGTGAAGCCAATATCTACATATGCTAAGCGATTCAAGAAGAGCACTCTCGCCAATGAAACGTCCAAAGGCAAGGATAAGGTTATCGTAAAAAAGGCCGACAGTGACAATAAACAGCACATTGGCATAGGGGAAATTCTGCTTCGAATTTAAACCGAAAAAAGGTAAGGCAGCATAGCCGATAAGTAATAATATGTATATATATAAATCCATCCAATTAGCCCTCCAGTTATTCGTTAAAATACTCAATTATGTTTAGTTTCCCCTAATTAATGTAAACAATTGCGGTGTGTTGTAAAAAGTAGCAGGTTCTAATGATTGCTACATGCATTTAATTTTTTATCCGAATTAAGAATTCTCATAAAACCCGGAAAGTAATTGAAAATGCCTTAATGATGATTGATTTATTTAGTAAACGATTTTGTTATTAGATAAGGTTTCCTAACACTATTTTTATAATGGAAAATTAATAAATAAAAAGGAGCAATTGAACATTTCCTCAAGAAATGTTGTGCACTTTAAGAGAGGGAATCCGATTACTTTCCTTTCGTAAGCGACGCATGCTCAAGAGCACAGCTGATGTGACTGCGGTTCTATCGGAAGTGGAGAAGAACATCCTGCAAGTGCACATAAACACGAAGGAGCTAGGGTTGTACATGATGAAACAAGAGAGAGAAGCATACCGTCGTAATGAAAGTGCCGCGGAAGGTTTTCGCTCAGGAAGAGGATATCATATCGGCGCATCAATGACCTTCCTCAAGCTAGAAGAGACTTAGACGAACCTGCTTCAAGTATTGTTGTGACATACTTAATAAAGTCGAAAGTGTAAATAAATGCTTTATAAGGTTAATATTTACAATAGGTTTGCCGATAAAAAGAATAGAGAGACTTAATCAGGAGGGAATCGAATGCGTCTGAATCATATTCGTTACCAAGTCATGGCACACAATATCTGGAATAAGGTTTCAGCTTACAGGAGTAAAAGTACATCTGTATATACACAATCAGTGTTGGACAAGGAATACAGACTTGAGAGACAATCCTCTGAGAATGGTATCGATCAGTTCAATTACTCTAAGACCAGTGTAGTGAGAAACAATGGGACTTTCAGCAAATTGTATCAATCAGCTAATGATCGAACAGTGACAGACACAGGGGAAGAAACTGTCATTCAATCTACTAACCCCTATGAATCTGAAAGTGATATTAGAATTAAAATACTAGATGAAAAATACAGCAGGATAAATGCGATTAACAAAACAAAGTCTGATCCATTAGGCTATATTAAAGATAAGTACCAAAATTCAAAGTCGCCTCATTTCAGAAGTGACCTGTCAGCTGCAGAGAGACAAGCTGCTTATGATAATGAAACAGAATGGCTATTCAAAGGGAAGGCGCAAAACTATAACCTACAGGATGCTGTATTTCGCAATGTGACATTTCATGGAGAAGTGGAGACTGAGAATGCAAAGGTGTATCAGCGAAGCCAGGTTAACCAGCAGCTACAAGTGCTGTTGAACCGAAACGGTATTCATATTTCGCAAGGGACAAGACTTACATTTACGATTACACCAATTGACTATAAAGTACAGGTAAGAGGAACAGATGATGAGGCACTTATCGAGCAAATTGAGCAAGTGCTTCAATCAGGAGACAACAGCAAAGAGCTGTTTTTACATATCATGAAAAGCCTTAGCAGTGATTCAGCACAATTTTCCGAGGAGTCATATAAAAAATATCAAGCTGCTCGTGAGATGTACGATGTCACAGGCTATCAGTTGAAGGAATTAAAAGTGGTTGATGGGCGGTACGTAACACCTGATGGACGTGATTTATTAGATGTATATAAAGAAGAGCTTGAAAAAGATCCTGTACAAAAACAAAATGCTTCCTATGCTATAACATATTATCGTTCGGAGCTAAGTAAAATAGCGGAAGCCGGGTATGATGCCATTCCGGATTTCATCCTCTCAATTGATTATAGCAATGGATCTCTGAGGGATGTGGGGCAAAGCAAGAGCTATGGCACCGGAGATACTAAGTGGCTTGAAACGTTAAAGCATCAGAAGGGTGTAAATTATTAGAAAGCTGTTCAAGTGAAAAATAACCTTGGAAAGTGACAATCAATGTAAGAAACGACGCTACATTCAAAAAGTTGAATGATAGCGTCGTTTTTATTTACTGCTAGGCATCATGGGTCTATTAGTAGTACATCCTATCCAGTAACAACATTATTTCTATGTATAAATTCTATCAATAGTAGCAATTTTATAAATAGATTTTTACATATATTATCAAATTTAAATCTTACATATTTAAGTTAAAAGCAATGAATAGGTGAAGCTAATAAAATGATTTTCAAAGAAATTAATCAGCTACTTTGTACAAATAAATGGATGGAATCTGGAGTTCCTGTTATATCTTTCTAGAGGAAATGAGGATGCGACTCCTTAATCAGAAAGAAATAGTACTATAAATTTGAATGTTACATAATTATATAATATAATGGTATTAAGTAACATTGATTAAGGGGAGTAAACAATGGAATATGTAGAAGCTTTAAGGGATGTAAAACAAATCAATTCCATGAAGAGATATTTAAAAAAACATTCGGAAAGAGATTATGTCCTATTTGTTTTTGGGATTAATACTGGATTAAAAATTACGGAGTTATTGGAAATAAAGGTTGGCGATGTCGTAGAAAATAGTGGGGGAATTAAAGATTTTTATTTACTTCCACATAAAGAATCACGAACGCTAAAGGAAGTTTATTTAAATCATAAAGTAAAGAAAGACCTGCATCATTATATTCAAGTGCATCAATTGGAAAATGACCACTATTTATTTAAATCCCCAAAAACACAAAAGCCAATTACGCGGCAACAGGCGTATCGTATCATTCACCAGGCTGCTGAGGCAGTTGGAATTGAAGGGAAAATAGGAACAAACTCAATGCGGAAAACCTTTGGATTTCATGCGTATAAGCGGGGAGTAGCCATTTCGATATTACAGAAACATTTTAACCATTCAACTCCATCAGAAACTCTTAAATATCTCGGGATTTCTAAGGAAGAGCAAATTCGAACGGAAATTGATGTTAATCTTTAAAGCAGTTAAGCCTTAATTCAATGGTTACAAATCATAAGGAGGATTTAGAAAATGAATATTAGAGAAAGTGAACTCCCAGGAATTGGATGCAAGTTTGAAATTGTGACAAAAAATCAGGATAAGCTCGTTGTCGTCATTCATGATGATGGCCGAAGAGAAATTTATCATTTTGATTCAGATGATCATGATGAAGTAATCAGTAACGTCACATTAAATGATGCAGAGGCTAGACAGATTGCAGGTATTTTAGGTGGAATGAGCTATAAGCCGAAAGCGTTAGAAACGGTAGACTTTGCATTCGATGATTTAATTATTGAATGGTTTAAAGTAGAGCCTAACGCAGCTGCAGTCAATCAAACAATTGGTCAAATTGATATACGAAATAACTATGGGGTTAATGTTATCGCAATTAAGAAAAAGAATTCAAAAAGATCGATTAATCCTGGCTCAGACACAATCATTGAGGTTGGTGATACATTGGTGATTTCTGGTGAAAGAAATCAAATTAAAGAATTAATAAAAAATTTACTATCTTGTGAGAGGTGAAGGTGAAAAATGGATCATTTAGTATTTGAAGTAGGTACAGCACTTGTCCTTGTTGCAATCGGTTCAATTATTGCCAACAAGCTGAAATTTTCGATCATTCCGTTTCTCATTATTTTAGGAATGCTTGTTGGCCCACATGCCCCACATTTTGGGATTATCGACTTACGATTTATTGAAAGTAACGATATTATCCAATTTCTCGGAAGAATTGGGGTGCTATTTTTACTCTTCTATTTAGGCTTAGAGTTTTCAGTAGGAAAGCTGGCGAAGTCTGGGAAAAATATTGTTGTCGGTGGGAGTATTTATGTAGCAATCAATTTTATTTTAGGTTTGGCGTATGGCTTTATCGCAGGTATGCCATGGATGGAAACACTTATTATCGCCGGACTACTTAGTGTATCCTCAAGTGCGATTGTCGCGAAGGTTCTTGTAGATTTAAAAAGAACAGCCAATCCTGAAACCGAGCTAATTTTAGGAATCATCCTATTCGATGATATCTTCCTTGCCTTATTTTTAACCACAATGTCTGGTGTTCTACTAGCAGGCTCCACATCTGCTCTTGGTATCATTACCTCCGTTCTCATCTCAGTTGGATATATGTTACTATTTTTCATCATTGCACGAAAAGGTGCCCCATTATTAAATAAATGGCTTAATATTAAGTCAGATGAAATTTTCATTATTGTCATATTTGCGATATTGTTCTTTGTTGCAGGTTTTTCAGAAACTCTTCACGTTGCAGAAGCAATTGGTGCGTTACTGTTAGGATTAGTATTTTCTGAAACTGAGCATCGTGATCGCATTGAACATTTGGTCGTGCCGTTTCGAGATTTCTTTGGCGCCGTATTCTTCTTTAGCTTCGGCTTAAGCATCGATCCTTCTACTTTAGCTGATGCGATTTGGTTAGCGTTAGGTGCTGCTTTTGTTACAATTATTGGGAATTTTGTTGCAGGTATGATTTCAGGGAGAAAAGCGGGACTTTCTCATAAAGCCTCAACAAGTATAGGACTCACGATTATGGCTAGAGGAGAATTCTCAATCATTGTCGCAAATCTCGGTATCACTGCTGGTTTAAACTCAATATTAACTCCTTTTACTGCTCTGTATGTGCTTATTTTAGCCATTATAGGTCCAGTAATGACAAAGGAAAGCAAAACGATTTATAAATATTTAAACAAGGTGTTTAAATGGACGAAAGAAAAAGAAAAGAAAAAAATTGAAGTACCTGAAGGGTAAATCCTAGTAGACAATTACGATTATTAAAAGATTATAAGGTAGATAGATTTTAACAAAATCATTAAATCGAAAAGTTCCTCAAAACGATTGAAGGACTTTTCGATTTAAGTCTGTAATTTGGTATACTAGTTCCCTTGCAAGTAAAAATGTAGAGCGTACAAATCATTAATCTTTACCGATGGGATTATCCTTTTTTAGGAAATCCCTTTTTCTTTTAAAAAATAGGAAAAAAAATTAGACAATCATGCTATAATCGTATAATGCGAAGGTTAATGTAATGAAAAGGGAGATTTATTTTAATGGATATTTTTGAAATTATTAAAGCTCTGATACTTGGAATGGTGGAAGGATTAACAGAATTTGCTCCTGTATCATCGACAGGTCATATGATTTTAGTTGATGATATGTGGCTACAGTCTGGAGATTTCTTAGGGAAATATGTAGCAAATACGTTCAAAATTGTCATTCAATTAGGATCGATTTTAGCTGTTGTCGTTGTGTTTAAGGATCGGTTTATCGATTTGCTTGGCTTAAACCGCCTTATGAAAAAGAAAGGAACTGCTGAATCAAATGGTCAGCATTTACGATTGTCTCAAGTAATTGTCGGCTTAATCCCAGCAGGGGTTTTAGGTGTACTATTTGAAGATTACATCGATGAGCATCTTTTCTCTCTGGAAACTGTTTTAATCGGTTTAGTTGTTGGAGCTATTTTAATGATTTGTGCCGACTTGTTTAGCCCTAGAAAGCCAAAAATTGAAACAGTTGATAAAATCACGTACAAGCAGGCTTTATCAATTGGGTTAATCCAATGTTTATCTCTTTGGCCGGGATTCTCGCGCTCTGGGTCAACAATTTCTGGCGGTGTTCTACTTGGAATGAGCCACCGTGCAGCATCTGACTTTACATTTATTATGGCTGTTCCAATTATGGCTGGAGCAAGTGGAATTTCCTTGTTGAAAAACTGGGAATACTTCACACTCGATGCTATGCCATTTTTCATAGTAGGATTTATAAGTGCCTTTCTTTTTGCACTTATTTCAATTCGCTTTTTCTTAAAGCTAATAAACAAAATTAAGCTTATCCCATTTGCGATTTATCGCATTATTCTAGTGATTGTAATTTGTATTTTTTACTTCTAATGATTGTGGTCCCATCAGGATTTGATGGGGCTTTTTTTATGGAATTAATAGAAAAAGTGGAAAAAATTGAAACATATTACAACGGTTACTCGTAATAAAAGGTAGAAGGGATGTGCTAAGATGAGCAAATATTCAATAGAGGAATTTCTTAAGCAGACAGAGCAAGAGGATAAGGGGCAAGGCTTATTTGAGTTGGAAACACCGCGTATGCTTGAAGTGAATCTTGAAGGCCAAGTTTGGGCAAAGGCAGGCTCGATGATTTCGTATAATGGAAATATTAAATTTGAACGGGAAGGGCTTTTTGAACACGGACTTGGTAAAACGTTTAAAAAGGCTTTTACAGGTGAAGGTGCATCCTTAATGAAAGCAACGGGAAACGGAAAATTATATTTGGCAGACGAGGGGAAAAAAGTCATCGTACTTGATTTGCGAAATGATGTCATTCATGTAAATGGTAATGACCTATTAGCTTTTGAACCAAGCATAAAATGGGATATAAAGCTAATGAAGCGAATTGCGGGAATGATGGCAGGCGGTTTATTTAATGTCCGTTGTGAAGGAACAGGGATGATTGCAATTACGTCACATTATGAGCCCCTCACATTACGAGTTACACCAGATAGACCGGTCATCACCGATCCGAATGCAACGGTAGCCTGGTCAGGAAACCTCCAGCCTGAATTTCAAACAGATATTACGTTAAAAACCTTTTTTGGCAGAGGCAGTGGTGAATCTATCCAAATGAGATTTGAAGGAGACGGGTTTGTCGTTGTCCAGCCATATGAAGAAGTGTATTTTAAATCAAATAGTTAATATTCGGAAGAAGGTTTGAAACCGAATCTAAGCTGTAAGCTCTATAAAATTCCATAACTACTAATAAAGGAAAAGAGCATCCCTTTTTTTAGTAGTTATGCTTATTATATTTTAGCTAAATTAGATTTAGGCTAATTAAAGAGGCATTGGAACATTACAGTTTTTCCTTTGTTTTCGTTTCAATGCCTTCATGTTTCTTATAATTTATCAGGTAAATGGTGTAAATATACTTCTAGTAAATCAGTATTTGTTTCAAGTGTGTTAATTGTTTTTTCATTTGGTGCTGAGTAAATCGTTTGGTAATCAATTTCTCCGAGATCTTCTCTTATTGGGAAGGCTAAAATTTCTTCGTTTATAGAGAATTCAGCTTTTACCCCTGGTTTGTTCCCACGGGCATCTATGCGAATCCAGCGATTAAGTGACTTAATGAAAACTCCATTAAGTGTATGCAGGCAGTAACCTTTTTCTGGCGTGTCAAATAGTGTGAGCCGTTGATAACAAAAACCAGTTGGAATCTGGACAGCTCTTAGTAATGCTGCCAATAAATTTGATTTGGCATAACAAATTCCTTCTCGATTTATTAGTACGTCAGAGGCTTTACAGGTGATTCTTTTACTTTGGATATCCCAAGAATGTGAAATGCTGTCTCGTACATATTCAAAGGCAATTTTCACCTTTTCAATATCTGTTTGCTCATTAGAAAATAACTCATTAATCTTCTCTCTAATGATTGGATGCGAATAGTCAACTACATTAAGTTCTTTTAAAAAATCATTTAAATGAACTGATTCGGGTTTAATCGCCATTGTATTGCCCCTTTTCCTTTGATTTACATAATTAAATCTGGTTAATGATGACCTTTAAATGCACTTAATCCTTCAAAGCTTGTTATTGTGAACTAGTAACTATTTTTCTAAACCATGATTTCTTAAAGACCTATTAAATTGGATGATTATAAAT
>NZ_CADEPK010000227.1 GCF_902829255.1 Metabacillus niabensis
GGATAGGGAATGTTTCTATAAGGCTTGATTTTAATTTATTATTTGAAAATATATAGTGAAAATTGCAAAAGATTTTACTAGTAAAAATCGATAAAAAAGGGTGTTGAAAGCGTTTCATTCCTTTGGTAACATCTAGGTATCTAGTAAATATTTAGTGATGAAAATGGAAAATAAATTGTAGTGGGGTTATAGCTATGACAACGATTAAAGAAATTGCAGCACAAGCGAATGTTTCAAGCTCAACCGTATCGAGAGTATTAAATAATGATCCTACGATTTCAGTAACGGCTGAAACAAGGAATCGAATATTAGAAGTTTCAAAGGAATTAGGCTATAAGACAGTGAGAAAACGGAAAACTGAGCAAAAACGAGCAAGAACAACAAGCCCTCGAATTGGAATCTTTTTAACACATACATTAGAGGAGCAAGAGGACGGAGTTGATGATCCATTTTTCACATCGATTAGACAAGGGGTCGAGAGTGAATGTATTAATAGAGGAATCTTTACGAATAAAGTCATTCGTTATGTAGAAAAGTGTGAACAAATAATTGATGAAATTGACGGATTAATTGTCATTGGCAGTATGGAGCTTAATGAGATACATCGGATTGAAGGATGTACAGATAATATCGTATTTATCGATGGCTCACCAAATGAGGATAAATATGATTCGATTGTGATAGATTTTGAAAAGGCGACGTTAACTGCATTAACACATTTATTAGAGCAGGGATATCAAAAAATTGGTTATATCGGTGGAAGGCTAAGAATGGCAGAGCAAATAATTGAAGATAAACGACATTCAACCTTTATCAAGAAGATGAAGTCAAAGGGGTTATATGATGAGGACTTTGTGTTAATAGGCGAATATACGATGACACAGGGGTATGAAATGATGAAGGAGGCGATAAAAAAAGGGAAGTTACCTGAAGCCTTTTTTGTTGGTAGTGATTCGATGGCGATCGGTGCTATGCGGGCAATCCATGAAGCGAACCTCAAAATTCCAGAGGATATCGCAATCGTTGGCTTCAATGACATCCAAATGGCTAGATTTGCAAGCACGCCATTAACAACCGTAAAGGTGTTTACTGAACAGATGGGACGATTAGGTGTACAAATGCTATTAGACCGTCTTGCTGGACGTGAATTACCACTTAAAGTCATCGTTCCAACAAAATTAATGCTTCGCGATAGCACGAAATAATAAATTTATTTCATTTAAGGAGGTGATGTGAAGGAAGGAAATCAGCATTTCAATTTTGATAAAGGGGGAAAAGATGCTTCAAAAAAAAGAAGATTAAAAAGTCCTCATTTCTAATTTTTCAATTTGGCAGAATTGAATTAATTAGAATGGAATACAAGACTTTTTAATCTAAAGTTTCCCGTTTGATAAGGGAAAAAAGAACTGCAAGTATAGTTTAAGGAATGGAAATGAAAAGCGCAAACATTATGCTTTTACTTACATCATTGTTCTTTTAGCAGCATGAGGCTGTTCAACTCATTCAACATCAAATGGAATGTGGGGGAAGAAAATGAAAAAGTATTTCAGTATGTTTATGGTTGTTATCGCTTTCACGATTGTAATAGCTGGTTGTTCAAATAAAGGAGCATCAAATGAAGCTTCAGAGGATGGAAAGACTACATTATCTTTATTTTTAACAATGTCAAATGAAGGGGAAAAAAAGGCAATAGAAAGCCTTGTTGCAAAGTTTGAGGAGGAAAACCCTGATATTAACATCGATTTAAATCTTCCAGGTGGAGATTATGAGGATATGCTACGAGTAAAAATGGCGGCAAATGATATGCCGGATTTATTTGATACACATGGGTGGTCACAGCTTCGTTATGGTGAATATGTGGCAGATCAAAAGGAAATGGATTGGGTTCAATACCTTGACCCTTCATTAAATGAAATCTTAAAGGATGATAGTGGAAAGGTTTATGCTTTCCCACTAAATCAAGCAAAGGACGGGATTACGTACAACGCAAATGTGCTAGAGAAATATGGAATTGAAGTACCGACAACATTAGATGAATTCATGACAGCTCTTGAGACAGTGAAGGAAAAAAGTAATGGCGAGGTTACACCTTTATGGATTCCAGGTGGTGATAAATTTACAATTGCCCAAATCTTTGATGAGCTTGCGACACCGTTATTGATCACTGATGAAGAAAATAGCTATGGTAAAGAGCTGGAGGATGGCTCGTTTGATTGGTCACTTTATACACCACTTGCCGAAGCATTAGTTGAGATGCAGGAAAAGGGCTTATTAAATGAAGATGTTCTTACGGCGAAGCTACAGCAGGCAACTGAATTAATCGCACAAGACAAAATTGCCTTTACTTTTGTTGCAGGCTCTTTAGGACCTGATGCAACGGAATTAAATCCGGAAGTGAAAATTGGAACAATGCCAGTTCCTGCTATCCATGAAGGAGATACACAAAGCTGGATTGGTGGAGAACGCCATACAATTGCGATCTGGAAGGATACGAAGCACCCTGAGGAAGCAAAGAAATTTATTGAATTTATGGCAAAGCCTGAAAATGTCACGATTATTGCAGAAGGAACATCTGCACCAGATGCGCTTACAAATGTTGATGCTGAAAACTATTTCTCTGAATACTACAAAAAATATGAAGCGATCAATGTTCAACCATATTTCGACAGAGTCTATTTACCAAGTGGCATGTGGGATGTTATGGCAACGACAGGCCAGGAGCTACTCGCAGGCACATTAACACCAGAGCAAGTATCAAAGACAATGGGAGAAGAATATACCCGCTTACGAAAGCAAAACTAATATTTTGTTACAAGGGTGGGGACAGTCCCCAATAAACACTGCCTCTTCATCCTTTAAATAAGGAGTGGAATGTATGGGTGAACTTGCATCAAAAACTGAACACTCAGTACAGAGGAAGCTGCAAAAGAGGAAAGGAACAAAGCAATCGTCACTCTGGTGGATGTATGTTCCAAGCTTTGTCGTCGTATTTTTATTCATCGTTTATCCATTTTTGAATGGAATCCAATTGTCATTTACAAATTGGAATGGCTTTTCGCAGAAATATGATTTTATTGGCTTTGAGCAATATAAGCGACTATTTACTGATCCGACAACATGGTTAGTTGTAAAAAACACATTGCTTTATGGGATAGGAAGTACGATTCTCCAAAATGTAATTGGCTTGCTTTATGCTTTGCTACTGAACCAAAGCATTCGAATGAAGGCTGTTACGAGAACGGTGATTTACTTACCTGTTATTATTAGTCCATTAATTATGGGGTATATCTGGTATTTTTTCTTTGCCTTTCAAGGAGGAGCCCTTAATGATGCATTGCAATTTTTCGGTATTGAGAAAATCAATGCTTTAGGAAATTCAGATTTTAATACATGGATTATCGTCTTTGTGAACACGTACCAATATGTTGGAGTAGCGATGATTATCTATTTAGCTGGTTTGCAAAGTATTTCAAGTGATTACTATGAGGCAGCGCAAATTGATGGTGCATCACCATTTCAGCAATTTAAACAAATAACGTTACCATTGCTCATGCCTTCCATCACGATCAATATGGTTATCAATATTATCGGTGGATTGAAATTATTCGATGTTATCGTTGCATTAACAGGGGGAGGTCCTGGGAATGCGTCACAATCTATGTCGACTTTTATGTACGATTTATATTTTCAACGGCAGGATGCAGGCTATGCGGCAACACAAGGTGTGTTCATGGCGATTATTATTCTTATTCTTAGCTTAGCTGCCCTTGTTTATTTTAGGAGCAAGGAGGTTGAGGCGTGATGAATCAAAAAATGAAGCGAAATCAATCGATATTAACGATTATATCGTTTCTCGTTTTGCTGTTTCATCTTGTTCCATTTTACATTTTAGTTACAACTGCGTTAAAAGCCAAAGGCGATTTTAGTTCAAAATGGGTCTTTCCAAGGGAATGGAATGTTCAAAATTTCAGTGAAGTATGGCATTCGGCAAATTTAGGTCCTGCCTTTGTAAATACGGCGATTATTACTGTGTTTTCTGCGCTATTGCTTATCTTTTTTGGTTCAATGGCTGCTTACCCAATGGCGCGTCGTCAAACGAGGTTAAATAAATTTTTCTATTATTTGTTCATTTCAATTATGATCATCCCGCCGTTAACAGCATTAGTCCCACTTTACAAACTGGTCGTAAATATTGGAATGATGAACACGTATGAGGTAGCAGTACTAAATAATGTTGCTGCATATATGCCATTAACGATTTTTCTATATGCTGGATTTATTCGCTCAACGATCCCGAAGGAATTAGAGGAAGCAGCAAAAATTGACGGTGCTAGCACATTAGGGACATTTTTTAGAATTGTGTTTCCGTTGTTAAAGCCTGTGACAGCGTCGATCTTAATCATTTCCTGTGTTTATATTTGGAATGATTATCAATTTGCGATTTTCTTCCTCCAGGATAAATCAATGCATACAATAACGGTGACCTTGGCGAGCTTTTTTGGTACAAATCAGAACAATTTAAATCTAGTAGCATCTGCAGCTATTTTAGCGATGTTGCCAATGACAATTTTATTTTTATTTTTACAAAAATATTTTATTGCAGGGCTTTCAGCAGGTTCTGTTAAAGGGTAGTTTTAAAGTTTACTATAAGGCAATCTATTTTTTGAAATGATCATATGGAGGAGATATTAATGTCTAAAATTACATTTATCGGTGCAGGAAGCACAGTATTTGCAAAAAATGTTTTAGGAGATTGCATGTTTGTTCCAGCGTTGGCAGGATTTGAATTTGCTTTATTTGATATCGATGCAGGTAGGTTAAAAGATTCAGAAAATATGTTAAACAATTTAAAAAATCATTATAACAGTACAGTGACGGTGAAGGCGTATTCAGATCGGAAAGAGGCGTTACGTGGAGCGAAATATGTCATTAATGCAATTCAAGTTGGAGGATATAAGCCAAGTACGGTTATAGATTTTGAGATTCCGAAAAAGTATGGGTTACGACAAACGATCGCGGATACGATTGGGATTGGAGGCATTTTCCGTTCACTTCGGACAATTCCGGTCATGCTTGATTTTGCGAAGGATATTGAAGAGGTTTGCCCTGACGCACTTTTCTTAAATTATACAAATCCAATGGCCACTTTAACTGGTGCGATGCTTCGGTATACAAATGTAAAAACAATTGGGCTATGTCATAGTGTCCAAATTTGTACAGAGCATTTGTTCCGAGATTTAGAGATGGATCATGAAGGAATTGAAGAGAAAATTGCAGGAATTAACCATATGGCATGGCTGCTTGAAATAAAGCGTGATGGTAAGGATTTGTATCCTGAAATTAAACGACGTGCAAGAGAAAAGCAAAAAACAAAGCATCATGATATGGTTCGCTATGAATTAATGGATAAATTCGGCTACTATGTGACAGAGTCTTCAGAGCATAATGCTGAATACCATCCGTATTTCATTAAAAGCAAGTATCCAGAGTTAATTGATAGATACAATATTCCGCTTGATGAATATCCAAGACGATGTGAGCACCAAATCAAAAGCTGGGAATCGATGCGCGATGAAATTGTCAATAATTCGCAGCTTACCCATTCTCGTTCACATGAATATGGCTCCCGTATTATTGAGGCAATGGAGACGAATGTCCCGTTTAAATTTGGTGGAAATGTCCTTAATACAGGCCGTCTTATTAGCAATCTACCGGAAAAAGCTGTTGTGGAGGTTCCATGTGTTGTTGACCGCAGCGGGATCATGCCAACGTACGTCGGTGATTTACCTGAACAGCTCGCTGCCTTAAATCGAACAAATATTAACACACAGCTATTAACGATCGAAGCAGCCATTACAAATAAACGTGAACACATTTACCAAGCTGCAATGCTAGACCCACATACAAGCGCAGAACTATCAATCGACGACATCATCTCCCTATGCGACGACCTCATCGAAGCCCACGGCCTAGCGGGGACAGTCCCCCAATACATTAAAGGGTGAAAGTGGGGGACAAAAAGTGGGGACAGTCCCCCAATATAGTAAAGCGTGAAAGCAAGTACTGATGTAATAAGCAATTGATGGTTAGACAGCCGCAATTTTTCGTTAAAGTAGGGGCAGTCCCCCTTAAAAGGGGGACTGTCCCCAAAAAAAGATAGACTATACTTATTTACATAATCGTATGATAATGGAAATGGAGATTTTTTCATATCATACGATTATTTTACGAGAAAGGTAGTAAGACATGGAAACAGTACAACAGCTTCAGCCTCAGAAGAAAACGATTTATTTGCCCTATTTTGTTATATTTGTTGGTTATTTAGTTTTTGGCTTTTCGGAAAATATTAAGGGTCCGGCGATTCCTCGCATTCAAGCAGATTTTGCGATTGATGAATTGCAAATTGGAACATTATTAGCGTTTAATTCGCTCGGCTTTTTGCTTGCATGCAGCTTTACAGGTGTGCTTACGTCGAAGTATGGGATTAAGCTTGCGAGTATTCTTGCATTTGGAACGATGGTTCTTTCAGGGGTACTTATATACATATCAAACAACTATCTGTTTTTCTCGGCATCTTACTTCTTAATGTATATCGGGAATGGATTACTAGAAATAGCACTTGCTATATTAGCGGCAAGAGTGTTCACGAAAAATACCGGATTTATGATGAATTTATCGCATTTCTTTTACGGACTTAGCTCAACAGCAGCACCGATTATGGCAGCTGGTTTGATGGGAGTGAATATGTTTGGTAATGAATTAGGCTGGCGCGGAATGTACTTTCTTATGCTAGCGTTATGTATCATCCCGTTAATCCCAGCCATTTATAGCAAATTCCCAAAAGATTCAGCAGCAGTTGAAGAAAAAATCCCGTTGAAGGTGTTTTTAAAGGATCGAGCAGCATGGCTTATCACCTTGATTCTTTCACTAGGGGTAATTGCAGAGCTCTCAATAGCAGGCTGGCTCGTTAATTTTCTTGAGAAATCGTATCATTGGAGTTCAACGTCATCATCTGTCATGCTGTCTGTCTTTTTCCTTTGCTTTATGCTAGGTAGATTATTATTAGGTTTTGTAACAGATAAAATTGGCTTTATGACTTCACTCATTATTTTTTCTGCTGTTGCCGGAGTTGCGACGATTGTTGCAACGATTCTTGGGCCAGCAGCGATTTGGTTATATGCTGTTGCCGGGTTTGGGATTGCCCCAATTTATCCGACTGTTATGGCTCTTTTAGCAAAACGATATCCAAATGGCATTGATGCAGCTATCTCCGTTACAGTAACATTAATGGGAATTGCCGTAGTAATTGGGAATTTCCTTATTGGAGCAATAATTGACGGAAGCAAAGACTGGTTTGCCTCAATCTATGGAAATGAAATTGGTGTCGTAAGAGGCTTCCAAATGGGTTTTATCTTTATTGGGGTATGTGCTTTATTATGTTCGATTTTTAGTTTATATTTGCATCGCTATTTAAGCAAAAGAAATGAAATGATGTAGACATTTTAAAGAGCTGACAGATTGATTTTTGTCAGCTTTTCATTTTTTATAAAATTTATTTAGGCTATGTTAACGCACTTTGTTTAATATAGTGAAAATTGCGAGACTCATGCCCATATCCATACCAATTACTCGCACCCCTCTGGAGCCTCAACCAATCTTAAAATCCCAATAATCCTTTAGAAAATGAAAAGAAAAGACCTGTCACAAGCAACAAATCAAATCGTTTATCCTTTTGCCAAGTCCTTTCGATTCGGTGCAGAAGGAGGCTCTTCAAACCAGCCATTATCAATCATAATGTTAGCACCATCAAGTGAAAATTCAGCAACCTCTATCATTAAACGGCTATATGAGGCAGCTAAATCCTTTCTCGTTGAGCCACCCATGCTCGCGCCATAATACCCCATCCCAGAATTAGTAAGGGCTGCAGTATGAAACATCATGAGCTTTTCGGAAAATGGCGGTTCCTTTGATGTTTCCGGTAAAATTTCAGAGGTCATTGGGGAAAGAATATTATCCTGACTTAATATTTTCGTAAAAACAGCACTGTGATGCTTGGCGATTTCTGCACCTCGAATCATATATTGACGAACTTCCTTTGATTGGGCAACTTGACTAAATCCTGTTAATAGAGCTGTTCCAAGTGTATTACGATATAAATTGAAAAATAAAAATGAAATTTCAATCGAAGTAAGCGGCCGCTGTTCACCAAACCAACCCGCAAGAAAATGTTGCTTATGGACAAACTTTGCCTGATTTGGATATGGAATATATGGTGCTCGTATAAAGAGCCCCTTTTCTTGCATAACATTACTTGTTCGATTAAATAATTCAGCAGAAGATTCTAAGCATGAAGTATAATATTCACGAATATCCATCCGAGAGGAAACAGGCAAAGCGACACTATAGCTATTTATTCCAGCAGATCCCATGTTTTGAATATAATAGAGCATAAATGAATCAGAAAATAATCTTTTTGCATTCACATTGACATCCTGCTCTGTAAAACCTAAAGGTATTGGGATCTTTTCATTAGAAAATATTTGTCTTATCACCTCAATATGCTTTTTTGACAAATCAAGTGCATATTCGAGAACAGCACGAACGTCTGGATCTTCAACATGATTTAAAAAATATGATATCGTACAAACTCCTAATGTATCATTTAAATAGGAAGTCCATAAAACAGACATTTCACTTGCTGTTAGTTTTATATGTTCGTGATTCATACCCATGGAAACTTACCTCCGTCTTTTGCGCCTAGAGATAATATTTCCAATTTTCATTCATCCTATTAAAAAAATATAATGGGGACTGTCCCCAAAGTTATAAAAAATGATAAATTATTATGACTCCTTAACACCAATAACACGAATTCTCCGATAATCAAGTATCCAATTTCCATCCTTATATAGGTTATCTCTCAATTTATCTTCAAGCTTATTTAACATTTCTGTTTTTATTGCTTCATCGATTCCGGTAAATAAATCAGTAGCAAACATCGTCATCCATTTTTTTATGCCGTCCTCTCCAGTCAATGGTGTTGGTCTTTCGAAAAGCTGGGCAAGCTTCACTGTAAATCCTGTGTCTTCCATTAACGTTGTATACTCAGAGATGCTCGGGAAGTACCAAGGATTATATTGAAGATTTTCCTCATAGCCATATTGAATAAGCAGTTCAAAAAACGCATCTGTTAAGGACTGAACATTTCCTTTACCACCAAATTCGGCAACAAAGCGTCCATTTTTCTTTAAGCTTTTATATATACAGGTTAAAGCCTTTTCAGGTGGTTTTATCCAATGAAGGGCGGCATTTGAAAACACTGCATTAAATTCATTGGAGAAATCCATGTCTGTTGCATCGCATGGAAAAAATGAAAGATTGGGGTATTTGTCCCTTGCTTGCTTAATCATATTTTCCGACTTATCAATCCCGATAACTTCGATTGAATCATTCGATAACGTGCTCGCTAAATCACCAGTACCACAGCCGACATCAAGTATTCTTTCTCCAGGGCGTGGTGCTAGCAGTTGAATCATACTCTCCCCATACATCGAAACAAATGAATGGCTATCATCATAAAGCTTAGCATTCCATTGGTCTTGTCTTGTTTTCATCGTATGAACGCACTCCTTTTTTTCTTTTATTTAAAAATCTCGCTTTTTTCATTGGCTATTTCTGTAAACATAAGTATACTTGAATCAATTAATAATGGATATTAACAAAAAATATTAAATTTAATAACGATTTGTTATTAAGGGAGTGAGTAATAGTGGACATTAAGTGGCTAAAGACGTTTGTTATTGGTGCTAAGTATGAAAATTTCCGCCAAGCATCTGAGGAGCTTTTTCTGACACAGCCTGCGATAACAAAACATATTCAACGACTTGAGCAATTGTTGCACGTCAAGCTTTTTGAACGGGATGGGAAAAACATCTATTTGAGCTCAGCAGGACATTCATTTCTACCATTTGCAAAGGAGCTTTTAAAAAAATACGAGCAGGGCTTAGGAGAATTTGAGTCATGGAAGCAAGGGTATAACCGTAAATTAACGATTGCAACAGCTCCACAAATTGCCTCTTCATTTTTGCCTCCGATCGTAAGGCAATTTGTTGAGGAATTTCCAAAGATTGAAATTATTATTAATGTCGTTAGCTCCTATGAGGTTGGGGAAGAGGTAAGCACTGGAAAAGCAGATATAGGGTTATCGAGAATATCTCCAATTCAAGCTAATATTCACTGTGAAAAAATTCATGAGGATAACGTTGTATTAGTTGCTCCATTTGGGGCTATAGAGCATGAGGAAGAGGTTTTAAAGAAATACCGAGTGATGACACATAATCACCCTGAGTATTGGGATGAGCTTTTACTTGATATTAAAAATAACTATCCATTTGTTCGCACAATGAACGTCAATCAAATGGAGATTACGAAACGCTTTATTGAACATGGTCTAGGTGTTTCCTATTTACCTTATTCGCTCGTTAAGCAGGAAATCGACATTAACAAATTTATTGCAGTCAAAAATGACAAAATTAATCAGCTTACATCATCTACATATGTTGTAACGAAGGTTCAAACGGATGAAGTAATCAATTTTTATCAAGTTTTGAAGGAGGCTTTTTAAGTTTTTTATTGAACAGATACATATCAAGACAAATGAATGAGGTGGAGCATGAAGCAAAAAATTATCGAAGCATTTAACGTTTTGTCTGTTGACTATGAATATCATGTGGATGAAAAAAGTGTTTACAATAGCGATTATGAACGACCAGCGATGATGAGACAGATTCCTACTGAGTTAGAGAATAAACATGTTCTTGATGCTGGCTGTGCCGCCGGATGGTATTCAGAGCAATTTATTAATAGAGGGGCTAATGTTGTTGCAATCGATAGCAGCCCTAACATGATTGAAGCGGCTAAAAGACGGCTAGGAGCAAATGCAACTGTATTGAATATGAGCTTAGAGGAAAAGCTTCCATTTGCAGACGCTACCTTTGATTACATCGTCAGTTCTCTTGTTCTTCATTACATAAAAGATTGGACATTCACCTTTCAACAATTTAAACGAATTTTAAAGCCGAATGGTATGCTGTTATATTCTGTCCATCATCCGTTTATGGACAGAAGGCTGTCTAAGAGTGATGATTATTTTACAACAGAATTAATCGTTGATAAATGGAAGAAGGGAGGAAAATTAGTTGAAGTCCCTTTTTACCGAAGACCACAGCAGGAAATCGTCAATACTACTTTAAAATATTTTTCATTAAGTGAGCTTATTGAGCCACAACCTACTAAATCATGTTATGTAAAAGAGCCAGACCAATATGAGAAATTAATGAAAAACCCGCATTTTCTTATTATAAAGGCACTGAATAATAAATAGAGTGAACTTTTTTCGCTAGTTAAACTCGGTACTTCTAATAAAAATGTTGTATAATAGTTTTTGTTAAAAGGTTGACCATCGTTTAGGTTTCCTTATTAAAGGTAAAGTGGCATAATGATGTCATGATGTATAGAAAGATACAATGAAGAAAGAGAGTGTTAATATGGGTCGTAAATGGAACAACATTAAAGAAAAGAAGGCGTCAAAGGATGCAAATACAAGTCGTATATATGCAAAATTTGGTCGTGAAATTTATGTAGCAGCTAAACAGGGAGAGCCAGACCCAGAATCTAATCAGGCTTTAAAAATCGTCCTTGAACGTGCGAAAACATACAGTGTACCAAAAACAATTATTGACCGTGCTATTGAAAAGGCAAAAGGTGGGGCAGAGGAAAATTATGATGAGCTTCGTTACGAAGGCTTCGGTCCAAATGGATCAATGGTTATCGTAGATGCCTTAACGAATAACGTAAATCGTACAGCTTCTGATGTTCGTGCTGCCTTCGGAAAAAACGGTGGAAATATGGGTGTAAGTGGTTCGGTTTCATATATGTTTGATGCTACAGCCGTATTCGGAATTGAAGGGAAAACTGAGGATGAGGTATTAGAACTTCTTATGGAAGCGGATGTAGAGGTTCGTGATATTATCGAGGAGGAAGATAATGTCATCGTTTATGCGGAACCTGATCAATTCCATGCTGTACAAGAAGCGTTTAAAAATGTCGGAATAACAGAGTTCACTGTTGCGGAATTAACGATGCTTGCACAAAATGATGTCACACTACCTGAAGATGCAAAAGAACAATTTGAAAAAATGATTGATGCTCTTGAAGATTTAGAGGATGTTCGTCAAGTTTATCATAATGTCGATTTAAGTGAATAAATCATAAAGAAGGGTCAGTCCCCAAACAATAGAGGGGGACTGACCCTTTCCTTCTTTATTCTTTTTCTGTTGTTTTTTTTGCAGCTTTAATCATTTCCTTAATATCATCATCGCTTGCAAATTCAGTACTGAAAGCTAGCTTCGGATTAAAACCGGTACGTTTTTTCTCGGTTCCCACTTTTTCATCATTTTGCACAGTTGTCCGAATACGATCTTGTAAAAATAAGTGAACGAAAACCTCAGCAACTGTAATAATAGTAGCTGAAATGATACTGCCCCAGCCAATTTGCACATAATTATCCAAAAGAATGCTACCAAAAATCCATACACTTAAATAAGTCAAAAGGAAATCTGCAACAGCAGCAGCACGTCTTCCTAATTGTGGCAAAATGATTCTGTCACCTAATACATAAGAAGCGACCGTAACAAAAAGGCTAAAGGAAACGATATCAACAAAGGTTGCATCAAAAAATAGGTCAAGTCCAAGTCCAAAGGCAATGAGACACGTAATGAATTTTATAATAAGAATTGTTAAATGGTTCATTTTTTTATAACCTCCTAAATTTAGTTTTACTAAAATGACAAAGGTTCATACCTATGGTG
>NZ_CADEPK010000228.1 GCF_902829255.1 Metabacillus niabensis
TGGTAGCTCCATTTCATCCATTTTTCTCAATATTTTTTTTCGGTATTGAGTTGGTGTCATACCAGTGATTTTTTCAAATTGAGTGACAAAATAATCCGAATTAGAAAACCCAACGACTTCAGCTACCTGATAAACACGCATATCTGTTTGTCTTAGCTTTTTCTTCGCTTCCTTAATACGAACTTGTAAAAGGTAATCTTTAAAATACATGCCATATGTTTTTTTAAATAGCTGTCCCATATAGACAGGATTCATAAAAAATTGATTTGCAATACTCTTTAATGTAATGTCTTCTTTGTAGTGCATATCAACGTATTTTTTAATTCTACGAATATGTACTGTTCCAGATTCTTTGTTCAATTGATTGATTAATGCTGCAGCTTCTAATATAAAATCAAAAAATATCCCCTTTATCACTTGCAACGTTCGAGGCTTATTTTCCCAATTTAACATGTTTTGAAGGAAGGATAAATTTTTCTCATCCCCCTCCATTGTCTGAATCGTTTTTATTACTTCATGTACCACCCGATTAATGGATGTTTTTACCGCATCTTTTGCAAACGCCTTGTCTTGAAATTGCTCAAACATTTTATCAATTGCATTTTTTATCTGCGAAGGCTGATTTTCCTCAATGTACTCAAAAAGTGTTTGGTAGATAGTTTGGTCAAGCTCGATGTAATTAACATTGGACACTTTTGTTTTACCATATATAATTGGGCTTTCTAAAGATTCCAAATATTTAAATTGTAAAGCTTTTATCGCAGTATCATACGTTTCCTTGATATCATTGGGATTATTGATGATTTTTCCAATATAGAGAGAAACTTCTGTATTCAAACTGTTCGTTAACTGCTTTTTTAATGCTTCTGAAAAGTGAATGATATTTCCATTAAATTGTTTCATTTCCTCACTTTTGACTAATATGCCGATACGATTATTCCCATGGTCCCGAAACAAAGTACTAGAATGATAATGTTCACCATGGAGCATTTTACTTATAATATCACGCAGCTTGGCAACGTTTACAATAATATTATTAATCTCAATAATCATGTAAGCCATTCCTGTTGTTTGGTTGATATTCAACTTTTTCATGCAATCATGACGATGTGCTTCTTCTAACTCTTCGGTTAACAATTCATTAAAAGCAGTAGTAGCAAGTATATTATTTCTATTTCGGTCTACCTGTAGCTTTCTCTTTTTCTTTTCCGCAACCTTTTTAAGCGTTTCTTCAATCTCATCTTTATCAACTGGCTTCAGTATGAAATCATCCACACTATACTTTACGGCTCTTTGAGCATACTTAAAGTCACTATACCCAGTTATAATGATAAAGTTAGGTGGAGATTTCTTCATTTCAACAGTCTGCTTAATCAACTCAAGACCGTCTAACACTGGCATCTTAATATCAGTTATGACTAAATCGGGATGATTCGCTTGGATATACTCTAAAGCATCCTCTCCATTATCTGCTTCTGCACAAACTTCAAAGCCACAGCCTTCCCAATCAATTAGATTAATCAATCCTTTGCGAACAAATCGATCATCATCTACTAAGAATACTTTATATGCCATAGCTATTTTCCTCCAATCATGCGACAAATAATGTATGACCTTAAATGCAACACTCTCATTTCATCATATCACACTAAATTCGCGGATAGAGTCACATTCTTTCATTAGATGTTTGCTGCTTACCCTCTAATCTCCGAAACCCAACTAAAGCACAACTCATCATGATTAACGCAACTGTGCTGGAAGTTACTAAAGGAATCAAACCTGGTATAAGAAATAGTAGAAAACATAGGAAGGATAATCCAATGACAATTAGAAGCGTCATCATTGGACTAAGAATGCCGATTAAAACAGCATGTTTAAAATATTGAAGAAGTTTCAAATGATAATGTACATACACTGGAATAATATATAAGAAAGAAATAACGTAAATAATCGTTATGAAAATCATCCCTGTTTGAAACACATAAAATGATGCACCTGTCATATTTTGAATAAATTGAAAATCAAGATATAACAAATAACCGATAACTAGGTAGATTACTCCGATAACATTAGACTTGAAAAATTCTTTCCTATAAGTGATAGTAAAAGTTTTCAAAATTTGTTTACCAGTGCCATCCTTAAGAAGTAAGTGCCGAATGACCGCAAACATTGCAACTGTTGCTGGAAATATACCAAAGACAATTAACCCAGCAAGTACACTCCCTATCCAAAGTAGATTTATATAAGCTAACCACATAATCCATTCTAATAAATGATAAAACTTCGAGATATTGAGAACTTTCCCCAATTTTTATGCTCCCTTCACTACATGATCATATGACTTTAAAACTTGCTTTCATAGTTTATAAACGATAGTTCACTCATTATTTTAGTGATAAGCTCAAAATTAATAAGAATACATTTTTACTGAAAAGAAGGTTGATAAATCGAACTCAACCTTCTTATCACACTAAAATTTTAGAATCTTAATTATCAGAGTTATAATTATATATTAGAAATTTTTGTAAGCACTTTCATTTTAACTATTAATTTTCAACTAAGTTACCCTACAAAGTAAAGATTTTACTTTGAAAAACTTAGTCGGTTAGCAAAAAGGAACTATAATCATGTCACTAAACCTCTTATTGTAGAATTGAAGGAATATATTTATAGTCCCTAATATAAAAAAACTCCAATACCATATAAAGGAATTGGAGTTTCTGAATGTTTTGTACCAAAGAATACATACCATATCTTTACTTTTATAATATAAAGAGGAATAAACATTTAAATTTTAGTTAGAATTGCAGTGTTGAAATAAATAACAAGGCAATGAATCTATCAACTTTTTCTCACCCTAATGAGTCCCCGACACATCTAAATTCACCTTACCGACAGCCCTTTTCTGAAACGTCGAATTTCTTATTTTCTCCTGCAGCTTCTCGTAAAAAAGCTCCGCATCAATCGGCAGCTCCACTGGCTCCTTTAACCAGGAGGACAAATAAATCGCATTGGAGATTTCCAGTCCCTTGATTCCCTCTTCCCCAGGAGCCAATAACGGTGTTCCTTTTGTAATCGAATCAATCCAATTTTGCATGATTCCTTGATGCTCGGTATGTCTACCTTTAATCGGGATATCAATTGTCCAGCATTCGGGTCTTCCAAAACCACCGGTATAGGTTGCATTGAATTCACGCTCAGATTGAGTTAAGCGGTGAAAGGTAAGCTTGCTGTTCTCAACAACTAGCTTTCCGCGGTCACCAGTGATTTCAAAGCGGTTTGTTCCAGGTGCTTCACCAGTTGATGTGATGAATACGCCTGTTGCTCCATTTTCATATTCAACATAGGCGGTAAGATCATCCTCAACTTCAATATCATGATATTTACCATAGCTGCAAAAGGCATGGACCTTTTTCGGCATAAGTCCTGTTGTCCATTGCCATAAATCAAGCTGATGAGGTGCCTGGTTTAATAAAACCCCACCGCCTTCTCCCTGCCAGGTTGCTCGCCACTCACTTGAATCATAATAGCTTTGTGAGCGGTACCAATCTGTGATAATCCAATTTGTTCTTTTGATTTCTCCTAGCTCACCTGAAAGAATAAGCTCACGTAGCTTTTGGTAAATTGGGTTACAGCGTTGATTATACATAATCCCAAATACCTTCCCGCTTTCCTTTGCCGCAAGATTCATTTCCGCTACATCCTTCGTATAGACACCAGCAGGCTTCTCAATAAGAACATGCAGTCCTTTCGCAAATGCCTTCATTGCCAGTCTTGGATGATCATAATGTGGTGTTGAAATAAGGACTGCATCAAACACAGATGTGTTAAAAAAATCATCCTCATCTCGAAAAATCTTCACATTATCTTGACCAATTATCGATTCAAGCTCGTTTTGAAATGGATCACATATAGCAGTTAGAATGGCTCCCTTTATTTTCCCTTCACTTAATGCCCTTACATGCGATCGACCCATATTACCAATTCCAATCACGCCAACTTTAATTAAACTCATTTATCTCACTCCATATTATTAAGATCATTTCTCAAAGATGAACTTTTCTACCGACTAGTACTACCGCTTATTTTTTCAGCAAATTGGGTAAGATTTCGTAAACTTGTTTCTAAGCATCTTAATGGCGGACCCTCACAAATATCCTGCTCTACTACATACCATTCGATCCCATTCACTTCCCCCCATTGAAAGATTGGGAGAAAATCGATAACACCTGTGCCGACTTCTGCAAACGTTTGTCGTTCATCATCCGTCATGTCCTTTAAATGGATAATCGGCATCCTTTTCTCATATCGCTTAATATATTCCAACGGTTCGATGCCTGCCTTTTTTATCCAAAACACATCGATTTCAGCTAAAATGCGATTATCATCTAATGGATCAAGGATATAACTTAGTGCATCTTGCCCATCTATATCAATATCAAACTCAAATGCATGGTTATGATAGGAAAACCGATACTCAGGCTCATCCTTTGCCAATTGGTTTAACAATTTTTTTATTTCCTTGTATTGCTCGCAATTTCTAAATTCAGCTGCTACATGTGGAAGAATTATATCCTTTGTACCATACAAATTTGCTTCATTTAATACTGCCTTGAAATCATTTAATAAACGATTCAATGATACGTGTATTCCTGCTGCTAGTAATTTATTTTCTTTTAATCCCAACGCAATCTCGTTTGGATCATAATCTTTAGGCAGGCCAGAAATTTGCACACCTGCCCAGCCCATCTCCTTAATGGTTTTAAAAATTGGACGGATTCCCGTTTTTAATTCTTCTCGTAATGTATACAATTGGACTGCAAATTTATGCTTCAAAATTGACCATTTCCTTTCTCCAAATCGTCTATCAGCTTCCACTTTCTCATTGCTTTGTTATGTTGTTTTATACTGAAACTCGATTCAAATTACCCAAATTTTTTAGACCATTCTAATCTAACCTCATAAAATTTGATTAATTATCAATTTTTTAGATAGATAGAAGTATCGAATCATCGCCTCATATTGCTTTGATTACTCAAAAAAGAACTGATACTGCCATTTCGTCATCGTAGTGATCTGCTTTTAATTCATTAATAGATTTGTTTCCACATTTTGTTTTAACGTTCCCACATTTCCCTTTGATGCCACCATATATTTCCCGTGAGTCAGAGTGAGCATTAAGCTCACCAACCGAGTTAACAGCTCATTTGTCTATTTGCTTGCTTCCTTGTATAGTTTATTGATTTCTTCAATATAATCGTCTCCACCGGTGCTACGCCATAATTCAATTGCTTCTTTAAATCCCGTTTCATCGATTTGCCCAACGATAAATTTAATTCGTGCATCATTGATAATGTTGTCTAATTGCTGACCTTTTTGGGCATATACTTCAGAAACAAGTGATTCAGTAGGATTTGGAACAACGATTTCTTCATTCTCCTTCATGACCTGTGCTTCTTTGTCTCTTAAAGGAGTTTGGATTGGTTTGATAAAACGTTCTTCTGGGATGTATGGTTGGAATTGGTTAAATCCTGAGCCTTCTTGAGTAAGCGCTTCATTGTCTTTCTTTAAGTCTACATATTGACCGTCTTTTATTTCGTAATGACGCCCTTCAATCCCATTATTTGCTAGCATTTGTGCTTCCTCGTCATTTAATTTATCAATAAACGTTAATACCTTTTTTAGCTCTTCCTCTGTATTGACACTTGATTTAGGGATGGCAAGCATTCCAGAATATCCTGAAGTTGGAAGGTTATGAAGTCCTGTAGGTCCTTCAACAGCACCAATCACATCAATTGCATCTTTCATATTCGGATCTGCAGCGAGCATATCCTCTTCGGCACGATGGGCATGGTCAACAACATCTACAATCACCCCAGCCTCCCCATTTAGAAAGTGGTCTACCCATTTTTGTGGATCCATGACAGCAAAATCCTCATTGATTAATTTTTCATCATAAAGCTTTTTGAAAAATTTAAGCGCATTGACATATTCTTCTGTCATAAAATCAGGCTGGAGGTTTCCATCAGCATCCTCTCCCCACTTATTTGGAGCACCGAACCATGTTTGCATAATATCAAATGGACCTGTGTATTTTGAAATAACCATTCCGTAAGTGTCATCCTTGCCATTTCCATCTGGATCCTCTTCTGAAAATGCCTTTAACATCTGATAAAAATCGTCAATTGTTTTTGGTGTTTCTAGTCCAACCTTCTCTAGCCAATCCTTTCGAAATGTAATGCCGTGTCTCCCTAAAGGACGTGAGCGATAAATCCCGTAAATTTTGCCATCAATTGAGCTATTATTTAATATCATCTCATTTGCTTGACTTAAATTAGGATAATCCTTTAAGTAAGGTCCTAATTCCCAAAACGCTCCATCCTTAACTGCACTGATGAAGCTAGGATCCTTTCCTGGAATCATCATTATATCTGGGAGATCTCCAGAGGCTAACGTAATGTTTAGTTTTTCTTGATAAGAGCTATTCAGTGCCCATGTGATTTTTATATCGGTATCTGTATATTCTTCAAGTGCCTTTAAAACCGGATTGTCTTCACTTGGAGGGTCTGTGTCAAATGTTGTTGTCATAATGCTAATCGTATTATCCGAACCGCCCTTTTTCGAATCACTGCTTGACGATTCTGAATTGCTGCATGCGACTAATGATGAAGAAAGAAGCACCGTTGAAAGTAAAGGCAGGACTATTTTTTTCCTTAATGCTTTTTTACCTTTTCTCATTTCGATCAATCCCCCTGTAAGTAAAAATATTTATCGGAAACAAGCCACCACAGTGTGAATGGTTTTGCTTCTACAATCATTTCTTAAGTACTAATCAACCAAACAATCAATTCCATCCCCCGATAAAATTTGCCGATCTTCTAATTTTTCGCTATAATTATATTGGTAACTTATGGGCAAAAATGAGTTAGATATAAAACTGCTAATAAATAGCAGCTCAACTTAAGTTAGTTGTTTCATATCATCATGATCATGTATCTTTAGATTAGAAGGTAAATAATCACCGATTAACTCTAAGGCGATCATCGTATTTAAACACCATTGTGATGTGGTATTCGTCGTTATCGTAGGAACCTCTGTTAACTTTCTCCATACGTGTATTTCATTTTCCTCCATTGGCAGCATTACCTGATTTACTTCTTTATTTAGTAGTAAATTCCATGCTTTCGCAGCAATAGACGGGCTCTTTTTCTTTGCAGCTGCATAGGCGACGATGTCAGCGGCTAACATACGATTATTAAATAATTTGTTATGCAGCTTTCCATTGCTTCTTTCTAGCTTTTCCTCCTGACTTAATTCATAAAATTCGCCGAACTCAGCAAGCATCTCTTCCCATTCTTTGTCTTCTAAAACTTCAGCAAGCTCCATCCAAACTTGTGGTCCGCCAAAAGCGATAATCATATGATAGCCACCTGCAATGCCATCCCCAATATGATAGAGCTCATTTGTCTTAGGATCATACCCAAAGGTTGGTCCTGACAGCAAACGTAATGGCAATTGTTTGAACGTTTCAATTCCTTTTATGATTTTATTTCGATAATCGATATTCCCTGTTCTCTCCCATTCAGATAACCAATTTGAGCAAAACGCCGCCCAATCCGGCCCTACACGAACATGTGTCTTATATTGATCATCTGGATAAAATTCTCTCATTGGGTCTAAGTTTGCAAGAGCAAAATCTGCATCTTTCACTTCTATTAATAAATCTCTCGTCCGTTCATCTGTTGTGAGAAAATAATAATATTTATGGAGGCCAGCCATACTTATCCTCGCTTCCTTACAGCCACATCCCCAATGGACGACATTATGTCTTGAGCCAAGTCCAGCATATTCTCCAAAATGATAGACATCGACCTCACTTGTATGGCGGGTCATCGCCTCAGCCATTTTGAAGATATCTTCCCGACCTGAACGTAAGAAGGAAATCCATAGCCACATATTCGGCACGAGCTCAGTATTTTGCCAAGCAAAGCCACCTAAATCATATCTCCATTGATGACGGATCGGGTCATATGTATGCATGACATCTCCATAATTCCAGAATCCATACCATCTACGTTGATCAATCTCACGTTTATAAAAGCAAATCGCTTTATCAAGCTCTTTTTCTAGCTGTGCTTTTACTGGATGACTTGTATCAGGTAAACTCCAAACTCCTAACGCTTTTGTCTCATAATAATATTCCGGCTCACAAACTAAGAGGATTGGTGCTTGCCATTCTTCTACCTTTTCAACGAGCTCTTCGTCTGATGGAATTGCGCGATAGCATTGTAAAAATACTTCACTAGTGTTAGCAATTCCGTATGGGGTTGCTCGCATTTCGTCAAAGCCTTCATAAGCACTTACAACATGCGTTTCTTCACTATAATGCCTTAAATCCATTGCCTCACAGTCAGGTGACCAAAACCATACTTTTACTTTTGTTGCTGCGTGATTTAAACCAGTAATTTCTAAAGTGGAAGGGAACTTCTGCCAAAAGTTTTTTACACCAATGCCAATCCCACCCTTTTCTCCACCTGTATACATCATTCCTTTTGCTCTACTGCCATGTGTTGATTCAATCCATGAATAGCCATTCTTTGTACGTTTGACAATCCGGTAATGTTCTGCTGAATCCTGGGTTAGTTTAAAATCATTCCAAATGGCGTTTTGTTTGACATGCTCAAGTAAATTTTGATGTTTTTGCTGCGACAGATCGATTACTTCTCCTTTTATTTGTTTTTCATATAGTCCATCAGCATGTCGATGTCTTCTCGTTAACAAAATTTGAGCAGGCTCAGAATAAATTCCTTCATCACCAGCAAATCGACAATGGCGGTTCCACGGTTCACCGCTTAAAGGTAGCGAAAATTCCATTCCTAATCCTTTAATAAAATCTATTTGAGGGTCTCCATCATAGAAAAAGGTATGAACCATTCTTATTGAAGGAGATTGTGCATAAAAGTAGATACGTAAATGGAAAGGAAGCCATAATTTCTTATGATTTTTTGAGCTACTTACATGCTCACCTTCGATTTTAATGACACATCTTAATGGACCATCTTGTTCAATTTCCACATGGGTAATCTTAGTTTCAAATGGGATTTGTTGGATTGACTTTATTTCTGAAGTTTCATCCCTTACCTCTTGAATGGACATCAATCTCCCCTTTTCCCCTAATACAGATGAACCGCTAACAATTTTCTCGATAAAATGGCTGCCTTGCTTGTTTATCGTCCATTGGATTTCTTCTGTATCTACGATTATCTGATTCTCAGAATCTATTACTCGCAATGGATTTATCGGATGTTGATTTTCACCAACTTTTAGTTCATACCTTTTGCCGTTTGGTTGAAAAACAGCGCTGTGACCTGTCCATTTAACACTCCCATCCGGCCAATAAGCCATCGGCCAGCTTTGAATTGGAATCTTCTTACGATCTTCTGCGATGAGCGTTATGTTGTCTTCTTTTTTTAGCTGGCCTTTTTTCCATGGAACTCCCCATGAAACACCAGCTTTACTATTAGGACGATGCTTTAACCATTTTAATTTCAAAAAAACCACAACCCTTCATTTTGTTTTCACAAATGTTTACCACCATTAGAGATCATAGTTGAAAATGAAATCACAATTTATAAAACGCTTACATTTTGTTTCATAAAGTAAAACGTAACTTTTCTTTTAAACCTCTACTCTCAATATCCAATATTTCTACTATCAGCTTTGCAAACGCATTTTCCGATACTCACGAGCTGTTACACCAATTTTCTCATTGAAGTATCGACTAAAATGGGAGGCACTTTCAAATCCGCACTCATAGGCAATTTCATGAATGGCTTTATTAGGCTCCATTTCTAGTAAATATTTCACCTGTGTTAGGCGACATCCCATAACATATTCCATCACGGTATATCCTGTCATTTCCTTGAACACATGGGAGACATAGGACTTACTCAAATTAAGTGCTTCAGCAATCGTGATAAGTGTTAATTTTTTCATATAATTGTGTTGAATATAATTTGCGATATTCTCTGCATGCTCGATTTTGTCACCCTTTTGATTCGGGATTTTCAGTGAGACAAGCTGTCCTAGCTGATACACTTTGATTAATATTTGGATAAACAAAACCTTCATTTCTGTTTCTGCTAGCTCATCATGATCGTCCGTTTTATTCTTAAGCTCTGACAGTTGATAAATCAATCCTTCTAATTTCTTTGATTGTTCACTCTCATTTGTTCGAATTAAACAATGATGCAGCTTTTGAAAAACTTCAATTAAATACATACATCCTAGCTCTTCCAATAATCCTTTAATCCACTCTGGTGAAAAATGAAGCAGGCTTCGGACATAATCCATATTCGGATCAAAATTTGGCCTATGCATTGTCAGGCCATCCATAAGCAAAATATCACCAGGCTCTAAGTCATAAATTTTATTATGGATTAAATAGCGGCATGATCCCTTGTGAAAAAAGTAAATTTCATATTCTGGATGGGAATGAAAGTCAAAAGAATAATCATCCTTACCTTTAATCCTATGTTTTACCCGTAATACTTCCTCCTTCAAATCACCATTCCTCCCAGTGAAGCTATTTTCATTTTATCTTAAAAATGTCATCATTTCGTTACCTGAAACTGTCTTGATTATATAGGAAATTGACTGAGAGTGCTTTAAAAAGTTGAAGAATATCTATTATACGAGAAAAGGTTGATTTTCGTAGATTGCTAATGCTGAAGTTAAGTTTTAATAAATTATATGGGAAAAATCTTAAATAGCTTTTCTAATCAAGTTGTTTTCATCTATAAACTCCCTTTCAAGTAGATTCCCTATTGTGAAAAGCTTTTCAAAGCGTGTAAGGCCTCTGATAATTGCATCCTTAAAAAACACCCACTATAGTAGTAGGTGCATCCGTTACATGTCCAATCCTTATTTAGTTATTAACGCATTCCATATATTCGCCTCTCGAATAAGAATATTTGCTGCTTCCTTCTCTATCTGTTTTCCTGCTAGAGCCTTAACCTGATGGATAAAAGAAGATAGATTCCGATTTTTTAGTTTCTCTTGGAGGCTGTTCGCAATTCCAACATGATCGATTGTGCCGTCATCGGTAAATGTAGTCACGAGTTCCTGTAATGATAAAAAAGGATCTTTTTGGTCAGCGAGGTAGCCTAACTTATATTTGTAAAGTGGACTAGTTGTTATAGGACGCATAAAGGTTACATCAGGTAAACTGCCATCAGGCTTTCTAGGTGCAGATAATTGGCTTACATCAAGACTATAAAAATCAGTCGTATTGATCTTAATCCCACCATCAATTGTCCAAGAATTATTCGCTACATTTTCTGGCTGATGATTATCATTTAAAATGGTTGTCCCAATATATGCAATGTTATTGTGTAAAACTTCTCTATAACCAGGGATGTCTTCTTCACTAGTCGGACTAATGCGCTCAAGCATATTGAAGTTAGCACCATAGGATAAACCATTATTGTAGGCTGTGTTATTTATCCAATCAGCTGCTTTTCCTGGCTGATGATTCGCATAAAAGCCGTTAGCTCCGTTATTAACGGCTAAAGAATATCTGACTGTATGAACTGGTATTGGATCTGGCAGACCAGATGTTCGATACGAATATCCACCTACCTTAAAGCCATTTTTGTCACCTATCCCGTTCTGATTACCCCTATTATTGAAAGCCCAACAATGGTCATAAACAACTGCCCCAGTTGAACTAATACTGTCAAATCCATCATCGCTATTATTCCATGCCCTGGAGTTAATGAAGGAAACTGGACCTCCATGAGCACCAAAACCATCTGTATTTCCAGCTGATATGTCAGTTGGTCCAATGTTGTTATAAGCATCAGAATTTAATACAATACCTGTCCCTCTTCCAGTATAGTAGAAACCATTTGCTTCATTATCATGTGCAGCCATATTTTCGAAATTGGCTTCACCCCTAATTCGAAACGCTTCAGATTGCTTTTGATTCCCTACTTTAACCCCTACCACATCAAATCCCTTAAATGTGATATCTGTTACACGATCCTCAACGTAAAAGGCTGCCACACGTAAATTCGTTGGCACTTGTTTAAAATCAAAGACAGGCCGTTCTCCAGGATATGCCTCATAGGTTATTCCACTCTTCGTCATCACATGAACATAATTATAATTACTATCCGTTTTTGCAATTTCAAACTCATCATAAACCCCTCCCCGTATATAAACGGTATCCCCTGAGGAGGCTACTTCTTGTGCTTTCATCATGCTTTTGAAAGGCGCACTTTTCGTTCCTGGATTGCTATCATTACCAGTCGGAGAAATATAATAGCTTGTCGAGCCTGTCCCTTCTTCAGCATAAACAGCATTTGTCAAAAACAATGCAAAAACGATACAACCGAACACAAACAAACTCCCGATCTTTTTCAACATGATTTCTCCCCTTTCCTTGCATTAAAATAGTTCAATGAATACTTATCTTCGTGAACAAGTAACAATAGATTACAAATAATGTCACCTCCTTTAATGCGTAACGAAAAAGCAGACGTTCTTCCCTATCCTCTAGCCCTTTTGAATTTATTTGCTTCTAGTTCATAAATGAGCCAAATCATATCGTAACCACACTCTTTCTCCCTCAATACACATGATGGACACATCCCCTATAAGATGCTATTGGACGAATTGGAATTTCGTAAATTTAGTTACGGTAGCGATTTTATTAATGTTAGTTTAGGGCATACGCTTAGGAATTTCATGTTCTGATAATGTCTAGTTTTCTTTTAAAATGATCTGAGAATCTTTAAGGCTACTAACTCACATATTTATTGCTATAGTATTTTTGTCTGTAAATATATGAGAGATATTGCTAATCTATGAATGCCCTGATAATCCGAAGGTATGACTATCCCCTAACGAATCAAAATCTGGTAGATTGACAATGTGCTCCAGAACATTATTTTTACCAGAACCACATAATACCACCATTCTCCGCACGATTTATCTATGTCATGTACTTTCCAGGTAATCAGGTTGAATGCCAGAATCGTAAAGTAGCTACTCTGCTTTCATCATGGTTCCTAAGTACGCTTCTTCGGCAATGCTCATTCCTCTTCACCAGCCGTTATGTCAAGCACAAAGCCACTAGGAATCGCTCGTCCAGCAGGAGAAGTTTGTGTAGATTGCTTGAATTTTTGTAGAGAACGTTCGTTTTCTTGGTTCACTTCAATTTCTTCAACAGTCAGCAACGACTCATTCTCCCAGTTCCTAAGGATCCCAGCTACATAGTTTAGCCTTCGCTTATTATTAGCACAGGCTATTTCCATCGCCTTTAAAATCATAGCTTTTGGCTGTAAAAAGCTAGAATTAGTTAACCACAACAACAACTGCTCTTTTGCATTTATGTTTGAAAGACCAAAACCATTTTTGTCCCAAAACTCAATAATTTCCTTCACATCATCTGTTTGTACGGTATGCCCTTGAACCACTATGCTTGGAGTGGTATCTAAATCCTGCTCCTCCTCTATAGTTGGCGCAGGTGCTATTTGTTTTTCTTTTTGTTGTTGTTTTTCTTTTTTATTTTCTTTTTGTTTTTCTTTTTCCCCACGTATCGTAAAAAGTTGTAAAGAAGCCTCTTCAGGATCCTCACATTCTGACTCTTCAAAGATATTTTCTTCATTTTGGTTGTCCTCTTCGTTAAGAGATTCTTCAGGCTCACAAAACGATTCATATATATTGCGTATCTCTTCTTTTTCTATTGATTCTGCCACATATTGAATAAGCGAGATGTCCTTGACATCCTTTAATTCCTTCGTTATGCAATCCATCACAGCTTTTCCGCATTTATGTAGGTTTTCTTTGCCCCAGTTTTTAATCGCTAGTTCTCTTGTTTCAGGATTGTAGCGAATGAGCTTATAATGATGGATGAATCGTTCCATTAACAATTGAACACTATCAATTGAGTATCCTAATTCAAACGCAATTTGTTTTTTCGTTATACGATAAATACCAGTTTGTGTCGTACATGGACCCGTTAGAAGATAAACATAAAATAGCTTATCCTCAGGAGTCATTTCTTCTAATACAATCGGATCGTTCCATAAATTTGTCCATATCACTCGATATTTTGCCATTTTTATCACTACCCTTTCTATATAGAAATGTATTTCATATGTTATATAGAGAGAATTGATGAAAGAGTAGCGTGTGAAAGCATTTTTTTTAGCGGAAGATAAAGATTATCCTTAACTTTTAGGAGGTAATAATGAAAGAGATTATTAGGATTCGAGCCTTAAAGTACCCCGATATTTTACATTATGAATGGCACGGAGAATTAGTTAGCAAAAGCTCGGAATATGTTTTGGTGCTTTGTAAGCCGGGAAGAAAGTTAAAACACTATACGAAAGAAACAACGTAAACAATAGCGAACACTTCATTAGAATTCTTCTCTCTTAAAGAAGGTTTTACAGTGGCGATGGAAATTGAGGATGGAATGATTGTCTCATATTATTGCAATGTTGCTTTGAAGTTTTGTTGATTTAGTCTTAGATCTCGTGAAAAAACTTGTTGAAGAGTGGAAAGTTATTGATGTTGATGAATTTAAAATGAATCGTACGAAATATCATTATCCATCTAAACTAGTAAAGGCTTCAGTTCATTCGTTAGACACTTTGAAAAGAAGAATTGCTAGAAAAGAGTTTCCTTTTAATGATGATTTTCTAAAATCTAAAGGGACAATTCTCTAGCTTCCAAAATTAAAGCAAAAGAACTGTCCCCTATTCATTTCCATTCATTCGGCAATAATCTCTGATATTTCTCCGTTAAAAAACGGTCGTCAACTAGGACAATCACACCCGAATCTGTCTCGGATCGGATTAAGCGCCCTCCTGCTTGGAGGACCTTGTTTATTCCTGGAAAGGTATATGCGTAATCATAGCCATTTTTTCCCGTTGCTTGAAAGTAGTCCTTCATAATATTTCGTTCCAGGGAGAGCTGTGGCAAGCCTACTCCAACAACAATCACTCCGTTTAGCCTGTCTCCTTTTAGGTCAACACCTTCTGAGAAAATACCTCCTAATATAGCAAAGCCAATGAAAGCATCTTGATTACCCGCTTTAAACTCCTCTAAAAATTGTTCCCGTTCCATCTCACTCATCCGATGATTTTGAATAATGGTCCGAATTTCCGGAAAGTTTAAAGTAAAATCTTCATAGACACTTTTCATATATTGATAGGAAGGAAAGAAGATGAAATAATTTCCTCCTCGCTCCTTTACTAGTGTTGAAAGCATTTCAATAATCTGTTTTTTCGAATTCTCTCTGTCATGATATCTAGTTGATAATGGTTGTATGAATACCTCTGTTTGTTCTTTGGAAAATGGTGATGGGACTGAAAGTGTATAATCCTCTGGTGTGCCACCGAGCATATTCATAAAATACTGGAGTGGTAATAGAGTTGCAGAAAAATAAACTGTTGCTCGGAACTTTTTACTAGTTTGTCGCAAAAGATAAGATGGATCTAAGCAAAACATTTTGATATGGACTTCGTTCTTCTCAGCTTCGACATATGTCACATACCGCTCATCATAAAGCTTTGCGATTCGACAAAATCCCGTTGCTGCAAAATATGTGTCAAGTAACAATGCTTGCTCAGCTGATTTCATTTGCTGTAGTAACTCGATCTCAGCACTGTGAACAAATTGCTCGAGCATTTCAATTAAATCCTCTTGTAGCTCCTTAAGTACTAAATGCCCTTTCTCTGAACACTTTTTCTTTAGTTCAATAAAATATTTATTAAGTTTATTTGCCGACTCATACAAATTTGTTCCCTTATATTCGCGCTTTAAGGTAAGAAAACTTGATTTTTGTAATTGTGCTGAAAACATCTCACGGGCACGGTCAACAAGATTATGGGCTTCGTCGATTAGTAATGCAGACTGTCGCTTATGTTCATCGAAAAATCGTTTCAGCGATACCTTCGGATCAAAAATATAGTTGTAATCACAAATAATCGCATCCGCAACAAAAGCTAAATCCAAGGAAAATTCAAATGGACATAGCGTATGCTTTCTTGCATATTTCTCGATTATTGTTCGATTGATGAACGTTTCGTTCGAAAAAATGTCCAAAAGCGCTTCATTAACACGGTCATAATAGCCATTCGCAAACTCGCAATACTCCTTCTGACAAATTGTTTCTTCTTTAAAACATATTTTTTCCTTAGCCGTTAGCGTTACTGCACTCATACAAAGGCCTTTGTTTTTCATAAGTGAAAAAGCCTCTTCTGCCGTCTGCCTTGTAATCGTTTTCGCCGTTAGATAAAACATTCGTTCTAGCTTTCCTTCCCCCATCGCTTTAACTGTTGGGAATATCGTCGAAATCGTTTTTCCAATTCCAGTAGGTGCATTTGCAAAAATATTTTTTTCCTCTGAGATTGTTTTATAAATCGCACCAGCAAGCTTTCGTTGGCCCTCTCGATAGGCCTCAAAAGGGAATTGTAGGTCTTGGATACTTTGATCTCGACGTATGCGATGCACATTCATGAGGGATGCGTAAGGGTAATAGTCATGCACTAGCTCGTCTACAAACTGCTTAAGCTCCTGAAATGAAAAACGTTTTTGAAATTTCTTTTGCTCTTCTGTGACGACATGAATATATGTTAGTTGAACACTCATTTCTTCTAGGTCATGGTCTTTTGCATACATATAAGCATAAACCTTCGCTTGTGCCCAGTGTACAGGGTTGGAATCTTCCTTTATTTCAGCTAAATCCCTAGAGGTTGACTTAATTTCATCGATAAGTAATTCATCATAACGAACAATTAACCCGTCACAGCGGCCTTCAACGATGAATATCATCTCTTTATACTCCAATTCAGTCTTTAGAAACACTTCCTTCTGATCGGTTTCCTGATACGTACTTTGAATAACCTTATGAGCCTTGGTCCCTTCTGTAAGTGTTGTAGCCGTTCGAAATTTATTATCAATACTCCCACTCCGATAAACATATTCAACTAATGCACGTACAGAAATCTTCACTTCGGGTAGCATGTCATCACCTTATCTCTTCGTTTCAAGTAGTTAACTAGTACAAATTATAACAAAAAATAGTGGGGACAGTCCCCCATCACGTTAACTTAATAAAGCATTAAGAGGGGATTCACCTCTACTATAGTTGCTAGTTTGTAAAAATGCCCTAAAGAAAACGCAGTTTTTCGAGTGAAATCCTCTGTAGTTAAAGTAAAAAAGCATTCGGGGGACTGTCCCCCGAATGCAACTGAAATTTTTAAGAGTGAATTTCCTTTACTCGCCCAATCTGCCCATCAGTTAGTCTTACTTTGATGCCATGGGGATGTGTGGCTGAGTTTGTTAGAACATCTTTCACGATGCCTCTAGTAAGCTTTCCTGTTTTTTGGTCCTTTTTTAACACAATATCAACCGTGATGCCAGGTATGACATCCTTCCGATTTTGTCCATTCATTAGACACCCATTTTTCTTCTCGTATTGCTTGTTTTCTTCGTTTGTTGGCTTTTCATTTTCTTTGGTGAAAGGTCGGCATTCATTTTGCCTTTGCCGGACTGGGACTGGGCCTGTTTCTTCTTGTTTTCAAGCTGCTGTTTAATCGCCTCTTGCAGACTAATTTTCTTTTTTGGTGTTTCGGATTGGTGATTCTCGGTCATAGGAAATTCCTCCATTGTTTTTATTGATTAGTCCAAATATAAACTATTTCACTAATTTTTGAAAGAGGAAACAGAGGGAAGGCCCTTTTCTTCCAACAATGAATGTTGAAGAACCGTCCCTCTATATTTCTATTTACGTCCAGCGAATGGAATCAAATTCACCATGTGGATGAAATTGCTTTTGGATTTTTTTATATTCTGCTTGTAATGTTGAGAGTGATACTTCATAAAGCTGTTTACCATCAATTTTATATATATTAAACATCACAAGTTTATTTATAAGTTTTTGTCTTCTTTTTTCTATGCTATTTCTCATATGAAACACTCCTTTAATCATTTTGCTTCATGTAACATGATTACCTTCGATAAAACAACCGCGCTTTCCTATATATTTATCACATACCCAATAATTCCGATGTGTCAAGTATGAATTATGATTTCAAAGGCGCTATTTCTCTTTATAAATTCCTTTTTATATAAAAAGACAAGTCTCAGAAGATCTTTTTGATGTGCCTTTAATAACTAAGTTGTGATATATAAATTAAAAACATTTTTAAAAAATAAGGATATTCTTAACTTTAACAATTGCCTTATTTTCCAAGTTCCCAAAGCTCTAATGGTAATCCAACTAATTGCTTTCCTATTTGTTCACGCGCTAAATTGTTTGATGGTGCCATTGGAATTCCACCTCTCGCATCACGATAAAGCCGTTCAAATATTCCATTTATATATCCATATCCACCAGCTACATCCATTGCAACCCGTGCAGCAAAATCGGCTAATTCAGTCGCTTGGACTTTAAGTTCTGATACTTCAGTAGCAAGCGGTAAGAGTGATCCTCCTGATGCAAGAATTTCATCATGATATCTGGCTAACTCATATTGCCAGGCTCGTAATCCTGAAATTTTGATTTTGACTTCTGCTAATTTTTGACGTATAACTTGGTAATCAGCCAAACTCCGATTAAAATCTTTATGAACTGTTTTTTTTACATGTTTTATTGCTGCATCCAACGCACCTTGTGCCACGCCTAACCAGACAGCATTTAAACCTAATAACCCACCTGAAGCATCAGGGTCTCCCGCTTTAGCATTTAGCAAATCTTGTTTATGCACCTGGACATTTTCAAACGTAAGGGGTCCACTATGATTACCACGTACCCCTAATGCATTCCATGGTTTTGCTGTTATTCCATTGGAATGTCCATTAACAATAAAAAAGCTTTGTTCACTAGGATCATTACTATTTGCAGAACGTGTTTGAAAAACATAAAAGTCAGATTGCCCACCACTTGTTGTGAAAGATTTCTCCGCATTTAAAATATAAAAATCACCATCTCGTTCAGCTTGACTTAAGCTATACCACACATGTCCTCCTGTCGCCTTTTCACTAATCGAGAATGTTCCTAATGCACCTTCACGAATCTTCAAAAACCAACGTTCCTTTTGCTCTTCATAACCAAAAAGATTAATAAATTGAGCTGCTGCCACATGCATAGCAAAAACGAGACCTGTCGATGCATCAACCCTACCAATTTCTTCTGCAACGGCTGAAAATCCTACATATCCTAAATCTAATCCTCCCCATTTCTTTGGGAGCGTAACAGATGTCCACCCTTCTTTAGCTAAGGCTAAAAAATTCTCTCGGGGAAATTTTCCTTCCCTATCTATAATCTCAGCATTCGGTTTAATCACTTCATCAATAATAGGCTTAACATTCTCCTTAATTTCCTCAATAAATTCCCTTGAATTCTTATTCTTTTTCAACACTGGATTACTCATTTAATTTCTCCTAACTATTGAATTTTTTCTATTATGACGATAACAACTTTATGAGACTAACATGACTGTGCACATTAGAATGGTCAGACTCCGTTCCTTGGACCATATTTCATCCTCTCCTCTATTCACATAATAAATTCGATTTAACTATTCTTATAAGTTTAGTCAGTTTTAGGTGTATAAGTTTGATATATTTATATGATAGTACGAAGGTTCATCTAATAATGTTGAAAAACACCTCGATAGTTTGCAGCAGGGTGACGAGTATTTATATAGTCATCTCCAAAAAGCTTTTTACGTAAAGTACTCGTCTCTTCTTTTCTATTTCGCACTAAACCACGCTTACGTAAAACAGGCATTACATGTTCAATAAATTCTTCATATGAGCCTGATATCGTCGAATTAATGACATTTACACCATTAATCCCAGCGTCTTTCCAAATCTCAAGTTGGTCCGCTATGCTTTCAGGAGTACCAACTATCCGAGATGATTTTGTTCGAAGACGCGCAATATCTCTTACTGTTGGAGTGCGTCCTTGTGTACTTTGCTTTAACCATTCGAATGAACTTCTCACTCCCTCCGTTTCTACATGCTCAATCATCGTATCTAAATGATAATGACCAAGGTCTACTCCCATGCCGCCAGCCATATGGGCAATCATCATATCTAAATTGATTTTTTTATCAAGCTCTTTTTCCTTTCGTTTTGCTTCTTTTTCTGTTTCACCAATAACAAATGACAGCCCTTGATAAAAATGAATATCATTACCCTCCCTGCCATTTTGAACAGCTAACCGACGGGTAGTATCAATTAATTGACGAGCATTCTCGGGATCGGGCGCTACAATAAATACAGCCTCTGCATGACGTGCAGCAAAGTCTCGACCTGTTGTTGATGCCCCTGCCTGAAAAAGTAAAGGTGTGCGCTGTGGCGATGGTGAGACAAGATGTGGACCTTCAACCTTATAATACTTTCCAACATGGTTTATTTTGTGAACCTTTGTTGGGTCTGCATAGATTCCGCTCTCCCTATCTTTTTTTAAGGCTCCTTCATCCCATGAGCCTTCCCAAAGTTTATACAATACATCTACATATTCATCGAGCCAACGATAGCGTTCATCATGTGGCACTAGACCTTCGTAACCAAAATTTCTAAAAGCATTTTCTGATGAACTTGTTACCATATTCCAGGCAATACGACCTTTAGAGATGTGATCCAATGTAGAAATACGTCTAGCGAAATTAAATGGATGTTCTTGAAGTGGAGCTGCCGTATAGGCTAAACCTAAATGCTTTGTGTTTACTGCAAGTGCTGACATAAGGACCATCGGATCATTACTTGGAATTTGCAAACCATTTTCAACATGAAAGCTCCAGCCTCCACGATGATTTCCATATAAGCCAATAACATCGGCGAAAAAAACAGCATCAAACCCTCCGTCTTCAAGTGTTTTTGCCAATGAAATCCAGACATCAATATCATTAAAATTTATCTGATTTCCTTGCTCATCACGCCATAATCCGTGGATAATATGTGATGCTGTATTCATTACAAAGGCCGAAAATGAAAGTGGAATCGTCATCAAATACCCTCTCCTTTCTTCAACAGATTTTCGTAACTTTCACAGCAAAATTAAAAATAAACCTCTTGAATTGGTAGTTCCTCATCATTCACGATAAAATTCCCAATAGCACGTGCTTTGTAAACTGTCGGATTATGTGAAGCGAGCGTTCGTATATTGCGCCAATGACGATCAAGCTTTACAGATTGTCTTGTTGCCGAAGCACCTCCAACGTCAAATAATAATGTAGATGCCTTTAAGGCAAGTTCATCTATGATCACTTTAGCTTGTGCTGCCCGAAGAGAAGCTTCATGACTTAATTGAAAATTAATATTACCGTCGACTACAGAAGTAGCAGCCTTATCAAGCGCTTCTGCAGCTGCAATGACAATCGTCTCCGCAGCAAAGGCAATGCTGGAAATCTCACCTATTATTTGTTGCAGCTGTGGATCTTTTGCTGGTAAATCAGCTGATGCAAATGTAAATGTTCGAGAACGACCACGAACTAATGCAGATGCATCTGTTACCACATTTCGTAAAATGCCAGCTATAACAGCTTGTAAGAAAAGCTGCAAAAATGAATTAAATGGTGTTTTTGTTTTGTCAATCAATGTAACTTCATGTTTATGGACAAATACATTGTTCAGGTGTGTTGTACCACTACCGGTTAATTTTTGCCCGATGCCATCCCAATCATCCACGATGACAATTCCATCTCGATTAGTTGGGATGACCGCTGATACCGTGTTTCCCTCAATAGTTGAAGCCGTTACAAGGACCCAATCAGAATACATCGTTCCTGTACTAAAATATTTCGTCCCATTCAAGCGAAAGCCATCACCATCTGGAGATAATGTTGTTTCAAATTCATATTTCCCAACATTTTTCGAGGAAATCTCAGTATATGCATTGCCTATTATGTCTCCTTTTGCGATTATTTTCAGCCATTTATCACGTTTTTGCTCGTTAGAAATTCGTAGTACATCCTCTACATACGAAAAGTGTGAACGAAGACTATGTGCAACATCTGGATCCGCTTCAGCTAAACGAATAATAATAGAAAATAGTTCACGAATATTTGCACCGCCACCTCCTTTTTCAACCGGTAAGCGCAATGCACCAAGCTTTGATTTTCGTATCAATTCCATCGCAAAATACGGACGAATTTCACAATCCTTTTTGCGACGTTTCTCTGCATCTCGGGCAATTGTTTTAATTAATTGCTCAAGTTGTGAAGAACCAACTTTTACTGGCTCAGTAAATTCCAATGGAGCATCAGTTTCCTTTAAACGATTAAAATTTGTTTTTGAATTAGGCACCAATAATTTCCTCCTTTTCTTAAAATGGAATTTTTTCTCTCATCCTTATAATTGACTGAATATTTTTCTATAACTTGCACCAGTATGGTTTTCTGGTAATCTATTCTTTCCTCTTCCATATAACTTCTCTCTTAAAGTTCCTTCTTCATAGTCGGTTTTCAATAATCCTCTTTTTTGGAGTACTGGTACGACAAGATTGACAAAATCCTTAAATGTCCCTGGTGTTATCGCATAAGCCAAATTAAAGCCATCAATATCTGTTTCATCCATCCATTCTTCTAACGTATCTGCAATTTGTTCAGGTGTTCCGACTGCTACTGGACCATTTCCACCTATGCCGATAAAATTTGCGATCTCCCGTACAGTCCATTTTTTATTTGGACTTGATTTTGTTATATTATGGAGTGTTGATCTCACCGCATTTGTATCAATGTATTCAATCACCTGGTCAGGGTCATATTTAGAAAAATCTACTCCAGACCAACCACTAAGTAATGAAAGAGCACCTTCATAACTGATGTATTTTGTTAACTCTTCATATTTTGCCCATGCTTCATCCTCGGTTCTCCCGACAATTGGTGTAAATAAAGCAAAGACTTTGATGCTAGATGGATCTCTTCCGTGAATGCTTACCTGAGCTCTTAAATCCTTAACATATGAAGAAATAGCTTCTTTACCAGGAGCAGCAATAAACGTACATTCTGCGTGTTCAGCAGCAAATTTACGTCCTCTTGGAGAACCTCCAGCCTGATATAAGACAGGCGTTCTTTGTGGTGATGGTTCACATAAGTGAATACCTGGAACATCAAAATACTTACCATGATGGTTAATTTCATGTACCTTTTCTGGAACTGCGAATATTTTATTCTCCTTATCTTTTACAACCGCATCGTCTTCCCAGCTCCCCTCCCATAACTTATAGCAAACTTCTAAATACTCTTCGGCAATGTTGTATCGTTCAGAATGCTGAAATTTATCGCCAATTTCAATATTTTTTGTTCCGCTTTCTAAATAGGAGGTTACGATGTTCCAAGCGATTCTTCCTTTTGTTACATGATCTAGAGTTGACATTCTACGAGCAAATGTATATGGATGTTCAAATGTTGTTGAGCATGTAATCCCAAAGCCTAAATGTTTTGTCACAGCTGCCATTGCTGAAACGAGCATCATCGGATCATTAACAGGAACTTGAGTAGCTTCACGGACCGTTGTTTCCTTATCTCCTCCATACACATCATATATCCCAATTACATCTGCAATAAAAAGCCCATCAAACCTTCCTTCTTCCAATGTTTTTGCTAACTCTATCCAATAGTCAATATCGTTGTACCGATGTGATTGGTCTTCAGGATGTACCCACAAACCTGGTGACTGATGGACCACACAATTCATATCAAAGGCATTTAAATAGATTCGTTTTTTCTTCATTACAAAGCCCTCCATTATTCTTTCTAAAACTTTTTTCAAATTAAGGTTCTCTTTCCAATCCAAATCTGTGATATAGTTGGATATTTTTTTAAATCTACTAAAAAACCAGAGACATCTTTCAAGTTTTTCATGTAATCTAACTTGAAAAATAAGTCTCTGGTTGTCCAGTCAACTATAAACGTTTCTTTTCTAAATTAAGAAATCTTAGCTGCTTTATCTGTACCTCCAATTATCCCCATTTCGCTACCAACCATTTTGGTGTTTTTGCAAAACGTTTATTCTCTTCAAATGCTCCATTATTATGAATACGGGGTAATCGGAGGAAGATGATCATTTAGTGCCCAATTTCCGATGTCACGAATTTTATAATCAATCGGATCATGCAATGTGTGTGTTCTGATATTTCGCCAAAATCGATCATATCCATACTGTCCTGAAGTTGCTCTAGCCCCCATAACTTCGAACATACGATTTGTTACCTCTAAAGCTGTCTTACTAACAGTAACCTTTGCAATCGCGATATGAATCCCGCATTCCCCTCTCTCTTCAATAGTAAGCTTAGACTTTTTATCCCATGCTTGTTGAAAAACATCGACTGCTTTTTGAGTCAATGCATTTGAGGCTTGTAACTTTACAAACAAATCTCCATATTGATAAACCGTAAAAGGGTCATCAACTGCTTTTTCGACACCGGAAGTTAACCAAGGTCGAGATTTTGTTTTTGTATAGTCTTTAGCTTTTTCAAAGGCTCCTTCAGCGATTCCAAGCAGAACATGAAGAATAATTAGTTGTGCGATATGTGTTCGCAAAGTAGGAAACAAATTATCTGGAAATTGCTCATAGAATAGTAGCATTTCTTTTTCTTCGATCAATACATTATGAAAAATGACTGACCCACTATCAGTTTGCCGCTGTCCAAAGCTATCCCAGTCATCATGAATGACTATTCCTGTTCGTTTACTTGGAATAACTGCAATAAAAGGCCTTTTGCGATTTGGACTCTTTGCTGAGATAAGAAGTCGGTCCGAATCGTTTGCACCAGAACAAAAGGTCTTTTTTCCATTCAACCGCCAGTTCGTACCATCATTCGTAACAGCTAATCCTTCGTCACGTGGATTAAAGGCATTCCCCCAAAATTGTCGGTGTTCAACGGTTTCTTTATACAGCTGATCTTTTTGTTGTTTTGTACCATATAGATGTACCGACGCCAGACATAGAAAATGATACCCAAGCAAATGAGCCATCGATCCATCAACTTTAGCAAGTTCACGAATGATTTGGCATACTGCCTTCCAATTCTCACCATATCCACCTAGAGCTTTCGGAATAATTAGTGAAAGTAATCCACTCTCACGAATGAGATCACGTTCTTTTTTTGCTGTTCCACCCTGTTTATCTCTATCGATAGCTGTTTTTTCCAATTTCCTTGCTAAATCAAGAGCTATATCAAGGTAATCATGTTTTGCATCTTTTGGTGATAAATTCATGCCGGTTTGCCCTCCTTTTCTTTTTGTGGAACAAAATATGTAAATTATTCTTTTATTAGCCAATAATGTGATTATTTATTTTTCATTTCTATTTCCTTCATAAATTCAAGAAGCTTATTTGAAAGAAGTCTATATCTGATATTTTAAGATACTCACTCTTCACTAAAATTTGTTTTGGTTTAATGAAGCCCATTATTCCATTCAAATTGATTCCTCAAATAATCTCCTAGCCTTGAAGGATTCGAAATAAATTCTTAATGAATCAGCAGTAATACAAAAAGAGACCTTTATTTACAGCTTAAGAAATTAAGCTTCCATAAAAGTCTCTGGTAGTCCAGTCAACAAATGACATTGAGAGTTTTTTAATTTTTCAATCCATATTAAATAGATCGGAATTTGATACCTATTATAACAAGATTAAACATAAATACAACATACAATTAACACAATTTTGACGTTTAAAATACATATGAATCAAATATGTTTATTATATTTACATTACACTACACTTTTTTCTTAATTGTTTATCTGAAAACGAAAAAGAATCTACTATGACCTACTACACAATCCATACAATTCCTATTGATTAAATCAGAATTTTGTGCATATTATAATAACAAAGATCAGAATAAGTAATGCAAGCCTCATTATAAAATTTTATTCGATAAAAGTACTTAAAATTGACTGAATTGTCATTACTTTGGAGGATACGATGGAGAATCTTGAACAAAATATCGATCGCCGAATCATTCGTACTCGTCATATGATATATGAGACCTTTCTTGCACTCATGTCTGAGAAGGATTTTTTGCAAATTTCCGTCAAGGATATTACTCAACAAGCGAATATAAGCCGGTCAACTTTTTATGCGCATTATAAAGACAAATATGATTTACTAGATAAAATAATTGAAGATAAATTATCAATATTAAATGAGCTCCTAGCAAAATCTAACCTACCTAATAATGCATGGAATAACGAAGTAGCCGATCCCTTTTTTGTCACGTACTTTGAATGTATTGCTAAGAACTATACGTTTTACAAACAGATGTTCATGATTAAGGATCCTAATCAATTTTCAACAAAATTATATCATGTGATAAGAGAAAGTTTTTCTATTAGGTTTTCAAGAATAGATAAAGAACGTAAACTTTCAGTTCCTTTGGATTTCTTGCTTGATTATAGTACCTCATCTCTCTTAGGAGTGACAAAAGTATGGGTGGAAAACCATATGATTTATTCCCCTAATTACATAGCCTTGCAATTTACTAGATTATCGATAAATGGTATCTATCATACAATGAAAAAATAGAATAATTTATTTTTTATTCATAAATAAAAGGAGAAATCCAAAACCTATAGATTCTCTCCTTCTTCTACTATATTTAAAAGCAAATCAATCCTCTTCTGTCAGATACGAACAACAATAATCGACAACAGAATGAACCTTTAAAAGAAAGCTTTCATTTGCAGGCACATAAAACACTCCACTATTTTCGATTTTCTTCCATTCCTGTCCATTTACTTTATATTCGAGAATACCTGCTTGGATATCCATTTCTTCCTTTTGAGATGTTGAGAATTCGTAATCACCTGGAAGCATGATTCCTAAAGTTTTTCTTGTTCCATCTTGAAATTCTACCGTTCTACTTGTTACCTTTCCATCAAAATAAATATTTGCCTTTGTATTGATGTTAACATTTGTAAATTGCGTCATTTGCTTCATCCTCTCTCTTTTCTGTCCTCATTTAATCATAAAAATTTATAATTGAAAACAAAAAATTCAGATAACTATTTAAAATAGCCACCAATTATGGTAGCTATTTTAAAAGAAACTCTGAAAGGTTCCTCAAAACCTATCTTAAACCCTCTTATTTCAATGTTCACTAAAGTTTGTTTTATCTGTTAAATCATGCTTTAAGGTGTCCTTCATCTGTCATTTTTTTCAAAATGCACAATCACTATTGTCGGCTTTTCTTTTTATAAAATTTACATAATCTTTCTAAACGGAGCAATGCTTTTTCCAAAAATCCTCTTATTAAAGAGATTCCCCATTCTTCCCTAGCTGATTGATAAAAACAATGCAGCTTGCTTTTATGAAATTATGCCAATATTCCCAACCATAAGCATCAAATAGAGGGATAATAAATCATATCAAAAGTGCTATCTCTTACGACTGTCATTCCCTCAACGCAATTGTGCGTTTACCTATATCATCTTTACAATCTTCGGAGTGTGAAGCTAAGTAAGCACTAGACGACTTCATCTAACAGTTTATATAGTTGCTCCCTTTCAAGCTCCATTTCCTCTAATTTAATGAAATGCCCTTGAATTATTTCGACATCCGTCTCGTTTTCCATTACTTTTTTTAGCAAATGAATTTGTTCCTCAAGTTCTTCTAATTTTCTTTCAATGTCATCAAGGTTCATGTTTTTGTTAGTTTTTTTCGGTTTTTCTGGACTAACCTTCACCTGTACAGGTTTTTCCACTGGTGCTATTATCTTTAATTTCTCCCTTGCCCAATCATAATTTCCGTCAAAGAAATGGACAGTACCATTTTCTAGCCAATAAATTTTCGTAAACAATTTATTTAGGAAATAACGGTCATGGGAAACGGCAAGGATTGTACCGTTAAAGTCCTCCAATGCCTCTTCCAATACCTCACAAGAATCAATGTCCAAATGGTTCGTCGGTTCATCTAAAATGAGCAGATTAATGTCCTGGTACATCAGCTGTGCGAGGCGCAGACGCATCCGCTCACCACCGCTTAGCTGATTGACCTTTCGAAAAACGGCTGGACCGTAAAACAAGAACTTAGCTAAGATATGTCTTGCTTCCCCTTCATTCACGGATACTTCTGAACGAAACACGTCAATCAGTTTTTCATCACCGATGTTTTGAAAAACATGTTGTGATAAATAACCGACTTTTACATTACTTCCAACCTTCACCATGCCATTGTCTGGCTCATATTCTTGGAGAATTAGCTTTAAAAGAGTCGACTTTCCAGTACCGTTTTCACCAACGATCGCAGCTCGGTCTTTGTATTGAACAAGCATATTTACCTTTTCAAACAAGGAACGGCTACCAAAGCTTTTCGAAACACCTTTAAGCACTATGACATCTTTTCCACTCCGGTCATTCGCCTCAAAATCAATCCCCATCTTTTTAACTTCGATTTTTGGTCGTTCAAGCTTTTCCATTCGATCGAGTGCACGCTGCATGTTGGTGGCGCGCTTATGAAGAGCGGCACTAGGCGGGTTTGAACGATTCGCCCAATCGCGCAGACGTTTAATCGCTTCCTTCATTTTTTTAATTTTACGCTGCTGCTCTTGATACTCCTGAAATTCTCTTAAAAGTCTTTCTTCTTTTTCCTTTACATAGCCGCTGAAGTTCGAATGATAAAGGTCAATTTCACCATCTTCCATGTCTAATACCTTTGTCACGACCTCATCCAAGAAATAACGGTCATGTGATATTAAGATAATCGTCCCGTTATATTCCTCTAAAAACGAAGCTAACCACTCAATTGCCATCAAATCCAAATGGTTCGTCGGTTCGTCCAGCAGTAAAAGGTCTGGTTTCTTTAGCAAGCTTAACGCAAGGCCTACTTTCGTTTTTTCTCCCCCACTTAAGAGGGAAAAAGGTTTTTCGAGTAGTCCAGTGATCTTCAACCCACTGGCGACACGATCCATTTGAGCATCCATTTCATAACCGCCATTTAAAATAAAATCATCCTGGAGCTTGCCGTATTGCTCCATTAATTTTTGTAAATCACTTGGAGCGATTTCCTGACCCATTTCCACTTCCAATTTTCGTAACTTTGATTCAGTTGAAACTAATTGTTCAAAGGCTGTTTTTAAAACATCCTTTACGATTAAGTTTTGATAATCAGGTATTTGTGCCAGATATCCTATTCTTAATCCTTTTTTCCAATGAATGGCCCCCTCATCTACCGTATCTTGATTAGCAATCAGTCGTAATAAAGTCGTTTTTCCACTGCCGTTTCTCCCAACTAACCCAATGCGGCTGCCTTCATGTATTTCGAACGATAAATCCTTAAAAATAAGATTTCCGCCAAATGATTTTGCTATATGATTAACACTACATACGATCATGTTCATTCTCCTTTTTCATGAACACTCGCTTTACCAAATAAAAAAAAAAAAACTGCGTGCATCTAAAGATACCGCAGTAAAAAAAGCATGAAAAAAGAGTGCATCAAAGCACTCCCTTACTACCTTTTTTAATTTGGGTAAAGAGATGTGTTTCGTTCTAGTTCATTATGCAATTTTTCTAAAAAAGGGCAGACTACCCCCTTGGAAAACTGCATCATGAAAAATTGCACGGCACAAATAAAGGACTTTTAACCATTGTACACGTACAAACATAGAACTCTCCATCTCTTTACACCTCCGTTTCCATAAAAAGTTACTTTTATTGTAATGATAATAGAAACAGAATGCAAGCCCTATAATCTGATTAATCTAACTACTTAATGTAAGTATTTTTTCCTCGTACTGAATCTTCGCCGGTAAACAAATTTCCGAAAATCATCCTCTTTCAGATTTCCATCATAATAGGCAAACAATAATGATTGATACTCGGGATAGTGCTCCATAACAAAAAGAGCAAACGCCTTCCGCTCCCCAATAAATCGTTTCTTAAACTCGTCATTTTTTACAATGTCATTAAGTTGTTTTTGATAAAATGCCATCGTATCCTCCCATTTATGCTTCCGGTTCTCTAAAATGTCCCGGGCAAACACTGGGAGCTTATCAATCACTTGATCGATATAGCCTTCAGACCACATAACCATTTTATCCTTCTCAGTGAGCTCCATGACCATTTTCATCAGTTCAACATCATCAACGTTTTCACCTGTTGCATATCTTCCGACTTGATTCACTGCCTTCACCTCATTAACGCGATGACTTTATTGAAGTATAGAATCCGTTAGTTTAACGACGTTATTTTTTACTCCCCAATGTTCATAGCACTCTACATCTAAGCCTAAGTCACCTTTTTTTAACCATTCAAAAGCTTTAAGGACTAATGGTGAAGCATTATTTAAATTTACTTCACTCTCCGAAACCCAGAAAGCACCAAGTGAATCTTGTCCATCAAATTGTTTAGGAATAACAATCTGTCCACCGATTCTATCAACTAAATAATACACTGCAATATGATGAACGTGACTATATTGTTCCCAATCCCACGGCAACATAAAGTCGATAACACCTAAATTCTTGACTACTTCTATCTCAAACCCTGTCTCTTCAAGAAATTCCCTTTTCATGGCATTTGTTAGGCTTTCGGATTCTTCAAGACTTCCCCCTGGAAGGTCAAAACGATTTATGTATGGACCTCCATTTTTATTTATCACTAAAAGTTTTCCATCTTTAAAGTAAAGACCATACACACCAAATGCACGATGGAATTTCGTCTCTTTCTCACTCAGTTACCTCCTCTATCTTGCTTGTATCTCTTATATTTAACTTCTGTACTTGTCTTTATTTTCCTATGTTGAACAAGAAAAAGCGATGCTTCTTTATTGAAGGATCGCTATATTTTAAAGAATGCTTTAATCTTTTTTTAGTATTTCTCCAAACTCAACATATGAAGGTAAATTCTTAATAGCTTCAAATTTTAAAGTTGGAATAAAGCTAATTGTTAATGCAATACCCTGCTGTATCTTTTGAGGTAGAATACACAACTTTTTGATTACTTTATTATAGATAATCGTATCTGAATTCATATTCTGTCCATATAGTTCAAGAATTTTTACTCAGTACCCTTGATTTTGGTTATTATATTTACTTTTAATCTTTACCGTCATTACAAAATTAATGTTAAATCGGGGGTAATTATCTAAATAATCTATTAGTAATCCAAATCGGTGTGGAACTCCTCGTGCATAACCAGAACATGAACATATCCCCCGATAACGGACTTCACCGTCTAGTTGATGACATCTCTTGCACATAGAAAATGCGATACCTCTTTATAGAAGCATCGCACCCGACAATTTTCACAGTCTCTTGACTCTATCCGAACAATGGCATAATATGCTTTCTAATCAATTCAATTCGATCCTTTGCTCGTGGCATAAAGCGAGATGCAATCGCAACGACCATTTCCTTTTTAGGGTTTATGAAAATTACATTTCCACCATCACCTAACGCTGCATAGCAATCATCAACAATCCACCACAAGTAACCATATGACAACTCTCCCCATCGACTTTTTTCCTTTGTGCTTTCCTCTATCCATTTAGAAGATAGAATTTGATTACCGTTCCGTACCCCGCCACTTAAATATAACTGACCTATTTTTGCCATATCCCGAGGCGTTAAAGTAAGCCCCCAGCCTGCGGTGTTTATACCTGTAGGGTCTACTATCCAACCAGTTACATATTTATCCTTAAGAAAAGCCAAATAGTCTTCTTTATTTTGTATAAATACATGATTAGGAGCATTGATCCCAAGAGGTTTAAACAAGTTCTCTGTAGCAAAAGCAATCACGGATTGACCAGTTGCATTGGCAAGAACACCTGACAAAATATGTGTCCCAACGGTAGTGTATTTAAACACTCCAATACCGCCTTTTCCCCCTAGCAAATCCAATGTAGCTTTTACCCAATCATCACTTGTATAAATCTTTGTATATGGCTCAGACTTGTATTTATATGGTGCAGTCATTGTCATTAAATTTTTTATAGTGATATTTTGGATTGTTTTTTCACCACGCTTTACTGTGTAATCTGGAAAAAACTCTAATACTTTCTGTTCTATATTTTTAATATAGCCTTTATCTATTGCAATACCAATAAGAGCTGATGTAATACTTTTTGTTACAGATGCTATATGCAATCCATCCTCTTTCGTGTAACCATCAAAATATTTTTCATAAATCAAATGTTCATTTTTTATTATCGCAATGCCTGCTATATTGGAATAATCTTTTTTTATTAAATCTTCAAATTTCGAAATAGGATTATTATTCATTTTTATATTTTCGGATTGACACATTGACGTCAAATATATCAATTCATTCCTTTCGTCAAAATGATTGATCAATATTGATGTAATAAAGATAATTTATTATAAAATTATTATCAATTCTTTTTTTACAAATAAATGGTAATTTCGAAAAAGAATGATCGAATCACTTTTCAAAGCGAAATATTGATTATTTTAGGTAAATTTAATACTTAGCGTTGAAAATAGTCCACAAAAACATGTCGCTAAAAATCTTTTATTCTTATTAGATTTCTTATTAGGCTGTCCTTCCACTTTTGTTCAATAAAAAATACGATACCTCTTTATTGAAGTATCGCTACCCGTTTAATTTAAGCACATTCGTCATAATCTTGAATTTCAAGGCAATATAGGTTTTCTTTTATTACATCAGTTTATATGATTTATGCCTTACTCTGAAAATTTTTATATTTCTCCAATACATTCAGCAACATTTTTTTATCATATTTTGTCTTTTGGTATATTTTCTCTACCATCTCTTCTAAACTTTCTAATTTCGGTTCAATAAATAAGCCTTTGCTTGTACTTAAAAAACTCTCCCAATTGTAAAATTCCCAATGAGCAATCTCATTTTTGTAAGGTATTCTACATTCTACTAATGGTTTTGGATAAATTAGGCTTTGGGAATACTCAGCAGCCTGCAAAAATTCATCCATTTCTATTGGCTGCGTATTATAAATTTGTCTAGAAATCTTTCCGTTTGGTCGATAATAAAGTATTTCCGTGTTATGTTCATAATTTTTCACCTGTACCTTTGCTGCTGGGAAAAAGCCACTCAATTGCTCATTAACAAAATCTTCACTATGTGAATCTATTAAAATTGGATTTAACCATTGGTCTCCTAAATCACACAAGAAACGATGACCATTTTCACTAATTGCTACTACAGCTACATGGGCAGCTTCTTTTTTCAAACTATGACCAATAGGATAAGCATCAACTCCATCTTTTTTAAATTCATCTAACAACCAAATAGCAAGGTCAAAACAGTTACCCGTTATTCCATACTGTTGTCTATGTTCCCGCATGAGAGAGACATCTCGTTGTTTTTTATAACTTCCTTCGTTATAAATCCAGACTTTTGTTAATGTCTCCATAGGGAAGTCGTTAAACTTCTCCCAAGTAGCTAGAATACTTTGTGTTGGTAGCATTTTTTCACCTACTTTTCTTTACTATTAAATTACATGAGTAGGTACTGCTTCGGCGTTCCTAGATAGGAATCCTTCTTGAAATAAACTGTTTCTGTAGTTGATTTTAAAAAATACCTCTTTATTAAAGTATAGCAACCCTTATTTTAAGTACATTTCTTCACAGAGTTTGTATTTCTCACTCGTTTCATAAAAATATTGCATCACATTAATCCCCTCTTTTTGCCTAAGAGGAACATGAATAATTTGAAATGATAAAAACCCTTTTCTATTTATCCATTTAACAAGATATTCTACGCACTCATATATAAAGAGTTTGATAATATATTTATTTTTAAAAAAATTAATTAGCAATTATAGTATAATAAAATAAAATGGTAATATTAGGGGTTTTTTGGATTTAGAAAACAGTGGAACAAATGATTAGCTATATTTAAATAAACAACAGCAGTTGAAAAGGAGAAAAAAATTGAAAATATTTAATGAAGAATTATCTAAAACAGTAAATA
>NZ_CADEPK010000229.1 GCF_902829255.1 Metabacillus niabensis
ACGATGCCCCATTAAAAGTAGAAACAAAAGAAGAAGATCAGGATAATCAATTAAACAAGTCACGCATTCTTGCAAAATATCGCCAAGGTATGTCCTTAGAAGCTATCGCCTTATCTGAAGGAACTTCAGTAGATAACATTCGTTCAATCGTTGAAAAGAATGAGAGGGTTTTAACATGAGTAAAACCAGTTTTCAGGCGTTTGCAGCAGGAATGATTGTGGCGACAACTCTATTAGGAGGAACATACCTTCTAACAGATAATAAATCAGCATCTGCTGATGATAAAAAACAACTTACCGAAAAAAATGTCGAAAAATACTTAGCCGAAAATGGGAGAATGGCTGTTGAGGCTGAAGAATATGAAGAATTATTAGCAGCAAAAAATTCTTCTGAACCAAAAACAGACACAGCTAAAGATACAAAAGAAGATACAGCACAGAAAGAAACAACAACAGAAACACCAGCTAAAGAAGCTCCAGCTGAAGAAAAGAAAGAAGAACCAGTTACCTACAACTTAACTATATCGGAAGGTATGACAACAAGTACTGTTTCTGATTTACTTGAACAAAACGGTATAATCGAAGATTCATTCCAATTTGATCAATACCTTATAAAAAATAATTATCACCAAAAAGTTCAATTAGGAACATTCCAAGTTAAAAAAGGAATGGACTTCCATCAACTTGCAGAAGCAATAACAAGATAATTTTTAAAAAACCAGCCTCAATGGCTGGTTTTTCTCATATCTCAACTATATTTACTCCAATAAAACTTAAACTTTTATCCGTTTAAATCATACCTTTTGCCTTTTACTAAATACATAATACTCTCTGAAATATTTGTAGTATGATCGGCAGTTCTTTCTATATATCTACAAATAAATAATAATTGAATGAGTTGCTGAGAAAATTCTTTTTTCGTCTCCATTAGCTCGATGATTTCTACTAAAGTCTCTCCATACAATGCGTCAACTTGATCATCCATATCAGCTACTTTTTTTGCCAATACTATATCCTCTTCATTAAATGCTTTAATCGATAACGATAACATACTAGAAGCAATTGTATGCATCTTCTTAATATGATGAATTGGCTTTACTAACGGTTGATCACCAATTCTTATTGTTGATTTTGCTATATTTACTGCAAAATCTGCCATTCGTTCAATATCAGATGATATTTTTATAGTCTGTCTCTTATAGCCATCTCCGAGCCCACGAGACGGACTCCTATCTCGTATGCCGTCTTCTGCTTGAAAAAAAAAAAAAAAATGTACATAAATATATCAAATCGATGTCTATATAAAAGCCATACATGAGTCATAACACCAACCAATCTCGCAGCATCG
>NZ_CADEPK010000230.1 GCF_902829255.1 Metabacillus niabensis
ATGTAAAGTTTTAGTTAATATTTTGTCGAAAGAGTGAAATTTGTAATGATTTTTTCAAGTGTAGGAAGAAGGAATGTGTCATAGGTTTGTTTAAAAAGATATTAAAGAACTATCGTCCATTATAGCTAAAATGTTTTGTTTTCTATGTGAAGTGTTTTATTATTCAGTTGTTAGACAATTCCCCTTATCGTTTTTGAATTGATGAATCGAAACGTCAAACTGAGTTTTTACGGAAAATTTATGAAAGTCTGGTAGATTCTTTTACAAACTTAACGTAAAATCAGCATAAATAAGGAATAATAAACTAAGAGTAGTAATAAAAATACATTGCTTGAAAGGAAGGATTTTATGTTCGAACAAGGATTTTTGGAGGAAGCCATTCAAGAAGCAATCAAAAATGTTGAGAATAATCATGGCGGTCCATTCGGAGCAATTGTTGTAAAAAATGGTGAAATTATCGGAAGAGGAAGTAATGTTGTAACTGCAACAAACGATCCAAGCGCACATGCAGAAATTCAGGCAATTCGTGACGCATGCCGTTATTTAAATCATTTTCAGCTAGAGGATTGTGAGATTTATTCCAGCTGTGAGCCATGTCCAATGTGCATTGGTGCAATTTATTGGGCAAGACCTAAAGCAGTCTATTATGCTTGTTCTAAGGAGGATGCTGCAAAAATCGGCTTTGACGATAAGTTTATTTACGAACAGCTAGCATTGCCAACCGAGCAAAGACAAATTACTATGAAACAACTGACAATACCACAAGCAAGCATACCTTTCAAATTGTGGGGACATTCTACTACTAAAATTAATTATTAATCTTATTGGAAATGTTGGTGATGTGAGTGATAAATACACTTAAAAAAAGAATTTCTGTAGCTGCTGGAAAAGTGCCTGCAGATATAGTTATAAAGAATGGGAAAATCATTGATGTTTTCACTGGTGAAATGACAGAAGGCGATATTGCAATCGCTGATGGGTATTTTGCAGGGATTGGCAATTATATCGGTATTGAAACCATTGATGCAAAAGGTCGTATAGTTTCTCCTACATTTATTGATGGTCATGTTCATATTGAGTCTTCGATGTTAATTCCATCAGAATTTGCTAAAGTCCTTCTCGCTCATGGAGTTACAACTGCTATTTGTGATCCTCATGAAATTGCAAATGTGTTTGGAAGAGAAGGGATTCAATTTATGTTAGATTCAAGTGAAAATCTCCCTTTTGATTTTTTCTTTATGCTTCCTTCCTGTGTTCCAGCAACTCAATTTGAACATTCTGGAGCAGTTCTAAAAGCAGAGGATTTAAAAAGCTTTTATACTCATCCCCGTGTCCTTGGACTTGCTGAAGTCATGAATTTCCCTGCTGTCGAAAATGCAGAAATTGATATGCTTGATAAAATTCTTCATGCAAGAAAATATGGAAAAAAAATCGATGGGCATGCTGCAGGGCTTTCTGCTAATGAATTAAATGTATATTTGTCTGCATTTATTCGCACTGATCATGAAAGTACAACACTAGAAGAAGCAAAAGAACGATTAAAAAGAGGCATGTACTTGATGATTCGTGAAGGAACTGTTGCGAAGGATCTTAAACAATTAATTAATGTTGTAACTGAACGAAACTCTAGACGTTGTTTATTTGTGACAGATGACAAGCATTTAAATGATTTGATTAGTCAAGGTAGTATTGATCATAATGTAAGACTAGCTATTTCGTTAGGATTAAACCCTATTACAGCAATCCAAATGGCTACAATTAATGCTGCAGAATGTTTTGGTCTAGAAACAAAAGGTGCCATTGCCCCTGGCTATCAAGCAGACTTTATTCTATTAGAAGATTTGAATTCAATTAAGATTTCTGAAGTTTATAAGGATGGGAAGCTTATTTTCGAAAATGGCCAACTCGTATCCTTTCCACAAAAAGAACATATGGCCTCACTCCAACGTTTGCAAAGGACAGTTCGATTTCACGAATTGTCAGAGAATGATTTGCAAATTCAAGTTAAAACGATGAAAGCCAATATAATCGAAATTGTTCCGAATAGTTTAATAACGAAGCATAAAGTTGAAAATGTCGATGTTTCAAATGGAAATTACTTCATACCATCGATAAAAAATGACCAATTAAAGCTTGCTGTTATTGAACGGCATCGAGAGACAAAAGCTATTGGATTAGGGATTGTCAAAGGACTCGGGCTACAGTCAGGTGCCATAGCGACAACGATTGCCCATGATTCTCATAATTTAGTGATTGCAGGTACAAATGACAAGGATATGTTACTTGCAGCAAAAGAAATACTGGATATGCAAGGCGGACTTGTTATCATTCAAGAAGAAAAAATACTAGCTTCATTGCCTTTAACAATTGCTGGATTAATGTCTGAGCGTCCTTTTCAAGAAATCAACAAGGAATTATCGAAAATCCATCATGCTCTCACAAAAATTGGTGCAAAATCTGATTTTAATCCTTTTTTAACTTTATCCTTTTTAACTTTACCAGTGATTCCTGAACTAAAGCTTACTGATACGGGTCTTTTTCATGTATCTTCCTTTAAGCATATTGATGTAGCTACAATTTAAACGAAAATAAGATCCTGCTTACAAGGGTCTGCCCCCATTAAGACAGGATCTTATTTTATCGATTTACTCTACAGTTATTTCCTCTTTTATATTCCAGCCTTGTAAATAGTCTTTAGTTTGATAGAGCATTTTATCGAGTAGCTCTTTCGCATCATCAGGGCTGATTTGTACAAGAGGATCTTGAACAAATGCTTGAAATGCAAGTGATTTATCCTTTGATAATGCTGCTTGAAGTGTTGTTTCTTGATTACGAATATGTAGTGATACCATATTTTCAATCGGTGTTGGTAATTTTCCAGCACAAATTGGTTTGATGCTATTATTTCTAAAAATAGCATTCGTTTCTACAACTGCATCAAATGGAAGTCCTTCGATTTGTCCTCGATTAGGCAAATTCACATTTGTCACAAGATCACCTAACCCAAGCAATGCTTTAATCATCTCAATTCCCTCTTCACCTGTTTCATGAAGGATGAATTCTTCCTTACCTTCTGCAAGTCTTCTTCCTTTTTCAAGTAATTCTTGCTTATTGTCGATTCGCCATTGTACCTTAGTTAGTCCGAATTTCCATTCCTTCACTTTCTCAGGGCTTTGTAAATACCAGGAGGCTGGCATAAATTCAGCTAAATGTCTGTCACCTGCAGCTGCAATTAAGCCAAACTTTTTAAATAAATCAAATTTAACACGCTGGGCAGATGAAAAATGATCATTCATCCAATGTCCCTTTTCATTACCTTCAAAGCCAGTCTCGTGATATTTATCAACAAATTGCTTATATAATGGAAATAAATCAATTCCTAAG
>NZ_CADEPK010000231.1 GCF_902829255.1 Metabacillus niabensis
TCTTTAAAACTGCGAATCTCATGTTTATTTGAGATATCAAATCAACATTCATGATGGTGTAACTATTTTTCTCATATTTAAAACCTTGATTCTACTTTCAATCAAGGTTTTAATCTTTATTTTAGGAGAATTATGCATTGATAGTTTCACGTAAAATTTGAATCACTTTTTCCACTTCAGCCTTTTTAATGATGAGCGGTGGCGCAATAACAACCGTATCCTGCCCATTAAACGTAACAGCGCGGCAAATGAGGCCACGTTTAGCTGCTTCAGCAACAACCTGTGGTGAAAAAGGTGTAGTTGTCTTATTCTCTTTAAATTCAATTGCTGCCATCAACCCAAGTGCTCGAACATTTTCAATGATTTCACTTTCATTTTTAAGCTGCTTTAAACCAGCTAAAAGCTCATCACCCCGCACTTTTGCATTTGAGACAAGCTGTTCTCGTTCAATTATTTCGAGATTTTTTAATGCGATTGCACATGCTGTCGCATGACCACTGTACGTAAAACCGTGAAGAAAGGTTCCGCCAGATCGTTGTTTAAATGTCTCGTTAATCTCCTTACTTATCATCACACCACCTAATTGTGCATATCCACTTGTGATTCCCTTTGCGATACACATCATATCTGGTGTAACTCCATAATGCTCAATACCGAACCATTTTCCCGTACGACCGAAGCCTGTAATGACTTCATCAGTTATTAACAATAGATTAAATTCATCACAAATCTTCCTGACCTCTGCAAAATAATTTTCAGGTGGTATATGAACACCGCCTGCACCTTGGACTGGCTCAGCCAAAAATGCTGCGATCGATTCAGCTCCTTCCCGAATAATCAATTGTCTTAACTCATCTGTATCAAACTGGTCAACATGTAAAAAATCCGGTGCGAGAGATCCAGAAAATTCACGGAATGGCTGTAATCCTGTTGCACTTGTTGCCCCCACCGAGACACCATGATACGACTTTGTTCGTGAAATGATTTTTTTCTTTTCTGGCATACCTTTAATACTCCAGTAATGACGTGCTAATTTGTATGCAGTATCATTTGCTTCTGAACCACCAGATGTATAAAATACAGCTGATAATTGACCAGGTGCTATTTTTGCAAGCTTTGCTGCAAGGCGGATCGCTGGTTCGTTGCTAAAGGTAGCAAAGCAGGAGCTATATGCAAGCTTTGCCATTTGTTCTCTAGCAGCCTCCCCTATTTCAAGACGACCGTGGCCAATATTGACATTCCAAAGTGATGACATCCCATCAATAACAACATTTCCTTTTACATCACTTAAGTAAATTCCTTTACCTTCTCTAAAAATAAATGCCGGTCCTAACGTCTGCTGCTGTTCGATCGATGAAGTAGGATGTAAAAAATGCTGTTTATCTAACTGCTCTAGCTGGTGAATATCATCCATTTTATTTAGCATGCTTATCACCCTTTTTATGATTTTCTTATGTCTCACACCATTCGATCATTGTTAAAGCAATAATTTCCGCAGCATCAAACACCTTTTCGATTTCAATAGATTCATTCGGAAAATGGGCTTCCTCTGTTGTTCCTGGTCCAAATACGATCGTCGGAATTCCCCCGACCTTTGTTAGCAATCCTCCATCTGTTCCCCAAGGAGAGGCTTCAATAATCGGATTTTTACCGATAATCTTCTCATACGTAGACGAAATGACATGAACAAGCTCATGATTTACATCAATTGAACCGGGAACCCATCTTGCTCCAAACCATTCAACCTCAACTGGATTTTCCGCAAACCAACTGTCTATTTCCTGTAAACGTTGTAGCCAACTTTCTAGCTCGTTTTTCGCTTCGGCTATTTCCTCCTCAGGTGATACACCTAGTCTTCCTTCTAGCTTGACGAGATCTGGAACAGACGATGGCCAATCACCACCTTGTATCCGACCAAGATTTATCGGAATCGGGATTGGTATGTCATTAAATAGAGGATCAGTAATAAGGCTGTTTCTCTTTCTTTCTAGCTCCTTTATTTGATTTATAACAACAAGCGCTTTTTCAATTGCACTGACACCTTCATATCTTGTTCCCCCATGTGCAGCTCGCCCCTTTACTAATAGCCTGAACCATAATGAGCCTTGCTGCTTCGGAAATATTTTTAGATTCGTTGGTTCAGGAATAATCGCAGCATCTGCACGATAGCCACGAAGAATTGCGGCAAGCGTCCCTGCTCCACCGCTTTCTTCCTCGATCACACTTTGAAAAATGACATCACCTTTTAAAGGGATTCCTAATGCACGTATTGCTGAAATGGCAAGAAGTAACGATACATTACCTCCCTTCATGTCTGTTGCACCTCTGCCATAAAGACGCCCATCAATTATTTCCCCGCTGAATGGGTCGTGCTTCCATTGCTGTTTGTCTCCAATTGGTACAACATCAATATGGCCATTTAAAATGATAGAACGTCCTCCCCCAGTTCCCTTTAAAATCCCAATTACGTTAGGACTGCCTGAAAAATCAGTTCTCGGCGAAGAAAAATAAGGATGCTCTGTTAACTCGCTTCCTCCCGGCTCCCACACATCAATCTTCAATCCGATTTTTGTTAACGTCTCAATAATAATCGCTTGTGCCTGCTTTTCATTTCCTTGAATGCTATTTGCCTGAACTAAGCTTTTTAACAATGTTTCACCTTGGGCACGGTTCGCTTGTAGCCATTGATGAATTTGCGCTGAAAACAACTTGCTTATCACCAATTTCTCTCCCCCTTACCACTAAATGATTTTAAGATTGCTGCTTACCTTTAGCGGGGCTTCAGTTGATCCAATAACATCTTCAGCTGTATATGGTGATATAATTTCCTTTAGCACTAATCCTTCTTTTGTTACTTCGATAACTGCCATGTCTGTAATGATGAGATGGACACATTCTTTTGCAGTTAAAGGTAAATGACATGTATTTAAAATTTTTGCTTCACCTGTTTTCGTACAATGACTCATTAGAACAATTACTTTTTTCGCCTTCTTCGCAAGCTCCATTGCCCCACCAATTCCAGGGACTCGTTTTCCTGGAACGATCCAATTGGCCAAATCTCCTTTTTTACTAACCTCTAATCCGCCTAATATCGTCATATCTAAATAACCGGAACGGATCATCCCAAACGCAATTGTACTCTCAAAATAGGAGGCACCTGGGACAATTGTGACTGGAAAACCGCCTGCATTACATAAGGTCGGATTTTCCTCCCCTTTTTTCGGAGACTTCCCTAAACCGAGAATGCCGTTTTCTGCTTGAAACATAACTTCGATATCCTTCGGGAGATGATTCGGCACTAATGATGGGATCCCGATTCCTAAATTGACGATCATGCCGTTTTTTATTTCTTCAGCAGCTCGTTTTGCAATCCGATTCCTATTATCTACTCCCATACCCATTTCCAATCTACTCCTTTGCTTTGGATAACCATATCAACAAAAATACCTGGCGTCACAATTTGTTCAGGATCCAATTGACCGATTTCGACAATCTCTTCAACCTCTGCAATCGTATACGCCCCTGCCATCGCTACTAATGGATTGGTATTTCTAGCACTAGTTTCATAGATAAGATTTCCAAAGGTATCTGCCTTCTTTGCGTAGACGATCGCAATATCAGCTGTTAACGCAGTTTCAAGCAAATATTCCTTATCACCAATTGTGACCCTCTGTTTTCCACCTTCGATCATGCTGTTAATTCCAACATCTGTTAATATCCCGCCAAGACCAACACCACCAGCACGAATTCGTTCTACTAATGTTCCCTGTGGTGAGAATTCCACCTCCATTTTCCCATCTATCATTAGCTTTCCAGCAATCGGATTTGAACCGATATGGGAAACGATTAGCTTTTTTGCTCGTGCTAAACTAACCAATTTCCCAATCCCAATCGTAGGAAATCCAGCATCATTGCCAATAAGCGTTAGCTCCTTTACCCCTTTATGAATCATGCCGTTTATAAGGGTTGGTGGATTTCCAATTCCACCGAACCCACCAAATAAAATCGTACTCCCATCGTGGATATGTGCAAGGGCAGAATCCAAATTCCCTACTTTGTTTAACGACTTTTTTCCCGAGTGTTCAGACATCCTCCTTGCCTCCTTATCGAAGATCTTGTTCTATCTCTATCAATGTTTCTTTTAAAATGCGAATCAACTGATCGGTTTCTTCCTTCGTAATAATAAATGGTGGAGCAATGATTACTGCGTCACCTTGAACACCATCTTTTCCAGCTGCTGCCGGATAGAGTAATAGTCCGTTTTCTCGTGCCTTTTTAACTATTAAATCAGTTAGAGCTAGCTTTGCTTCAAAGGGCTGCTTTGTTTTTCGATCTTGAACAAATTCCAGGCCTAGCAAAAGCCCTTTCCCACGAATGTCTCCAATGATTGCTACGTCCTTTGCAACCTCCTGTAATTTATGAAATAAATAGCTTCCAATTTCCTCTGCTTTTTCCGTTAAGCGTTGTTTTTCGATATATTCAAGAACTGCTAACGAAATCGCGGCAGATTGCGGATTTGCACTATACGTATGGCCGCTCATAATCGAAGCTGATCCATTGATAATTGGTTCCATTACCTTTTCACTTACAAGTGTTGCGGCAATTGGCGTATATCCGGCACTCATTCCTTTCCCAAGTGCAATAATATCCGGCTTTACGTTCCAATGGTCAAGCCCAAATCGTTTCCCTGTCCGTCCTAGCCCTGTCATCACTTCATCTGCAATAAATAAAATGTTATATCGCTCACAAATGTCAGCGATTTTCTCGTAGTACCCTTCTGGTGGTACAAGTGCAGCACCTGAGGCTCCAACAATTGGTTCGGCAATAAACGCTGCTATATGCTCAGCTCCAATTCGATTAATTGCTGTTTCCAATTCAAAAGCACATGCTAATTGACACGATGGAGTTGTTTGCGAAAGTGGACAGCGATAACAGTATGGAGCTGAAATGGAAGGATATTCCGCCAATAATGGAACAAATCTTTCCCTTCGTTTTACATGACCTGACATTGATAACGCGCCAATTGTAATACCATGATAGCTCATCCATCGAGAGAGAATTTTTTGTTTTCGATAATCCCCTTTTTCCTGCCAGTATTGAATCGCTATTTTCATCGCTGTCTCAGTAGCTTCCGATCCACTGTTTACAAAAAAGGAAAAGTAATCCTCTTCACCATTCACTAATTCATTTAGCTTTTCGGCAAGCTGTTCCGCTGGCTTTGACGTAAATTGTGAACGATAAGCAAAGGACACCTTGCTAGCTTGATTTACCATTGCCTCAATGATTTCTGGTACTTGATGGCCAATGCTTGCCGTAACAGCTCCACTTGAACCGTCCAAATACTTCTTCCCTGTATCATCATATAAATAAATCCCTTTCCCATAGGAAATCGTCGGATAATCTTCATTCAGCATTGGTTTGATTAATAATGAACGCTGCAAAAGGGTACCTCCTCTCCCGGTAAATCGTTTAGTCGAATTTAAAATAATTTCTCTTTAATAATCTTGGCTGTGCCATTAAGTCTTTGTAGGTTATCTGTTTATGAAGCTTTGTTGTATCAATGAGTAAAAGCTGTTCTTCTATCTCCTCTATCACTCCTTCTGTCTGATATTCCATCCCACAGGAGGAGCATTTTATGCCAGGTGTTTCTCCTATTTCAATTGCCCTTGTTCCGTCAGGGAGCTCCCAATACACAGTTTTTGAAACCTGGGATACATTTTCTGATTCACACCAGTCACATTTCATCACGATTCCTCCTTGCTATTCTGGTTTGTTATCCTTTAGCTTCTTAAGCTGTGCCTGGTATTTTTTCTCCTTTAATTCATCACGTTTTTCCCGCTTTTCCTTTAAAGAGGAATAAGTTTGACTTTGCTGAAAGCTTTTCCGACGGTCATAGCGCTCTAGAGATTGAGGAATAAGTGTTGTTTGCTCGTCATTCATTAAACCGCTAATTCCAATTTTTGAAGGGTCTAAGTTCTCCGATGGATAAATGCTTTGAAAATAGTCATCAGCTCTGCCAGATACGTAGTTTTCTGGCTCAGGATATGTTGTAATGACCCCTTCAAAATTTCGTAAAACTGTTTTCGTTGGACTTTGGGAAATGAGGTAGTTAGGTTGTAGTGTGATTTTCCCACCGCCGCCTGGAGCATCGACAACGAAGGTTGGTACTGCATACCCACTCGTATGACCACGCAGGCCTTCGATAATTTCCAATCCTTTCGATATTGGAGCGCGGAAATGTCCGATACCTTCGGAAAGATCACATTGGTAAATATAATATGGGCGAACACGAATTTTCACTAAGTCGTGCATTAATTTTTTCATAATTGGGACACTATCGTTTATTCCGGCCAATATGACAGCTTGATTACCAACAGGAACACCGGCATCGACAAGCATTTCACAAGCTCTCTTTGATTCTTCGGTAATTTCAATTGACGTATTAAAATGAGTATTAAGCCAAACCGGGTGATACTTTTTCAAGATTGAGCAAAGATTTTCGGTGATTCGTTGTGGAAAGACGACAGGTGCTCTAGTCCCGATACGGATAATTTCAACATGTGGGATGTCTCGTAGATTTTTTAATATATACTCTAGAATCGTATCATTAATGAGTAGCCCATCACCGCCAGAAAGAAGGACATCTCTCACTTGAGGTGTTTGGCGAATATAATCTATTGCTGCATCTAACTGTTTCTTTGGAACACCCATGCCAATCTGACCGGAAAAACGTCTTCTCGTACAATAGCGACAATACATGGAGCATTGATTTGTGACAAGAAACAGCACTCTGTCTGGATATCTGTGAGTGAGCCCTGCAACAGGTGAATCCTCATCCTCTTCAAGCGGATCTTCTAAATCATATTTTGTTTTATGCAGCTCGGCACCAATTGGGACAGATTGCATTCGAATCGGACAACGAACATCAGATGGGTTCATTAATGATGCATAGTAGGGAGTGATATTTAGAGGTATTGTTTTTGTTGAAATTTTCACACCTTCTTCTTCCTCAGGTGTCAAATCAATAACTTTTTTTAAATCATCTAATGTTCTAATCGTATTTGTTAGCTGCCAAATCCAATCATTCCATTTTTCATCTGATACATCCTTCCAAAGCTCAATATCTTTCCAATGTCTGCTTGGTTTATATAAATCATGGAGCATACAACAGTTCCCCTTTCATTTGCTTTTCACTTTATATGTTGCAAAAACCGTGCCAACAAATAAATGAAGATAATGTAAGATAAAAAGCAAAGAAAAAGGAGCAGCTGCCAAAAAACCGGCAAAACTCTCGACACTCATCTCAAGTTTTTTTGCTGAAAATTTAGCATCATGCTTAAAATTCAGCATTGAATAGTTTATTTATAGAGGTTTGAAATTCGCTAAATCCTTAACCCAAATATTCATATCCTCGAGTTTATCGAAAATATAACAATTATTCGTTAGCCTTCCTTGATAGGTATAGCCTAACTGATGAAAAGCAGCATTCATCCCGAATGATAACGCCCTAGCGATCGAATAAACACAATAGATTCCGTTGTTTTTAAGCTCCTCCTCGATAAGAAAAATGAGCTTTTTCATCAATCCATATTTGCGATGCTCTTGTAATGTTGCACAATCGGTAATTTCCGCGTTATGAAACAGCTCATTTCTCTCTGCAGAAGCCGCGCTAACAAGCTTTCCTTCGCATTCAACAACAAAAAAAATGACACCTGCCTCAAGTACTTTCTCTATATAAGCAGCATCATTCATTGGCGTTGGATAGATCGAAAAGACCGTTTTATATAAATCTGCTAAACCTTTTGCATCTTGTTTTTCAGCACGTCTAATGTAATAGTTCTTTGGGAGTTCGCTTACATGTTTCTTATCTTGTTTATCATAAATCGCTCTTAAAATCTCATCCTCCTTTACCCAAAATTTGCTGATTCTTCGGTCATTATCTTTGTATAACGTCATAATGTAATTATCTGTTCCATTAAAATATCCCTTTATGATTGCTTCTAATTCAAAGCCATTTGACATTAATTGTTGCCAATGTTCTGGTCTAGAATAGAAGATTACTTTTTTTATAGAATAGAATTCGACAGACTTTTCTAGCTCGATGAGGATATTTGTCATATTTCCCCGGTAATAATCTATGCGGATCCGCTCATTAAAATGATCGATAAAAAGCTCTACGATATAGTCAGATGCGAATACTTTTTTCGTTTCATAAGTTGAGCTCATCATTTCTCCTCCAATCATTTCAACTGAATACGATATTTTTTCATTTTATATTGTAATGTTTGTCTTGGAATCTCTAAAATTGCTGCTGCTTTTTGCACATTTCCATTTGCAACCTGTAAAGCTTGACGTATTAATGCTTGCTCGGTTCTCTCTACAGTGATTCGTAATGGTTTCAACGTTGTCTTTTCGTTAAGCGGCCGTTTTTTAATAAAAGCAGGTAGGTGTTCCTGTGTCATCATGTTTCCTTCCGTCATGTTCATCGCATATTCAATCACATGCTCTAGTTCACGAACATTCCCGGGCCAATGGTGCATCTTAAGTTGGTCAAGCACTTGTTGAGCAACCGTGACCACCTGCTTATGCAGGCTTTCATTGTACTTATTAACGAAATGATGAATTAATAGCTCAAGATCATTTTCCCTAGAACGTAAAGGAGGAACTTCAAGATAAAAAACATTTAATCGATAAAACAAATCTGACCGAAGCAGCTGTTTTTCCATACAAGCGTACGGGTCTTCATTCATTGCAACAACCATTCGTACATTGACGACATATGCTTCGGTTCCACCAACTCGACGAATAACACCATCCTCGAGTACTCGTAATAGTTTCGTTTGGAAATCTATAGGCATCGCTTGGATTTCATCGAGAAACAATGTACCTCCATGGGCCAGTTCAAATAAGCCAGCGCGATCGACTGAGCCTGTAAAGCTTCCTTTTTTTGTCCCAAATAGAATGCTTTCAAGAAGTGAGTCTGGTAATGAAGAACAATTTTGTGCGATAAATGGACCATTCTTACGTGAGGATGAATTGTGAATGGATTGAACGAGTAATTCCTTACCTGTACCGGTTTCTCCATAAATGATAATGGGAGACGAGCTTGTTGCAGCTTTTTTTCCAAGGGCAATAACCTGTTTCATATGATGACTATCTGTCACAATATCTTCCCATTGATACTTTGCCCCGATGTTTAGCTTCGGTTTAATTTTACTTTGATTCACTTTTTCCTGAAGCTCCAATAGCTTTTGTGATAATTGTCTCACCTTTGATAAATCCTTGCCTATTTCAACCGCACCGGCAATTTTATTTCCAACGATAATCGGTAACGTCGTATTTATCGTATCAATGAGCTGTCCTTTTATATTTTTATACGTTTGTGGTTGTTGATAAATGGCTTTTCCTGTTTCAATTACTTTTAGCAATGTGCTTGTATGTCTCGTTAGTGAAGGAAATACATCCAATAGGTATTTCCCAAGCACTTCCTCAATCTCTACTCCATCATGATGTGCTGCCACTTGATTATAATAAATCGTCACACCGTCAGCATTCACCACATGGATCGCCTCGTCAATACTGCTTAAGATCGCTTCAAGCATTTGCTTCGTCTCAAAATTTTCCAAAAACATGTAAACACCTCTAAGTAAGTGACATATCTACTATAAAGGTATTAACGAAATCCGCTAACTATTCTCTATCTCATTTTGAATTGGCGCTATTAACCAAAATTGTTAGTTTCTAATGCAGTGTTCGCTTTCTGCGGGTAGTTTGGAATCAACCTTTTGCCTTTGTGACTGTTGGTGCTCCTTTTTACATGCGTTTCTTTGCGAGAGTCTCACATATCTTCTCAAAAAACAAGTAATACTGCTAATTTATAAAGTACATTCCATATAAATATAGTTTTGCTCGAAATAGTCACAAAAAGTTCAAAAATATGTTAAAATCAAAAAATTAGGTTTTTCGTTTGTAGATTCAAATGCTGAACAAAATGTCAGCTACACGGAATAGATGAATTGGAGTGTAGAGTTTCAATGAAGTTACATGCAGAAACGAAGAATAAGCGTGCTTTACCATTAATTGATGTATCCTCAGGTTCAATCGTTATGGCAATTGGTATTTTTTTAATTGGAGCGATTCAGCAGTTTTCCTTTTTAAACCAACATTTAAGTACGGTTTTAACCTTTTCCTTACTTTGCTTTTGGTTCATGTTAGTTCTTACTTTTTTTCTCTCGGTATGGCGTGAAGCATATCGGCAATATTTAACAAAGCACCCTATTACCTTTTTTGGCGTCGGCACTTGGATTGCCTCAACGTCTGTCATTGGAAATTTATTTGTCCTACGGTTTCCTTCAAGCCTGCTAGCTATTAAAGGATTGCTCATTTTAAACCTTGTGCTTTGGAGCTTTTTTATTGTTTTTTGTATGAAACAACTTAAAACGATTATAAAAAATGGTCACATCTTTGAAACACATGGAGCAATATTGCTTTCTACCGTTAGTACGCAATCAATTGCGATTCTTATGATCAATACAGATAGCCCATTTTCACATACTTCATTGATTGATGGCTTTATCCTTATCGGGATTATGTTTTACATCATATCTATCATTCTGCTAATTATGCGATTTTCAAAAAAATTTCGTAATATTCATGAATGGAAAAATACCGATTGCATTATCCATGGTGCTGTTTCAATAACAGGTTTGTCGATGACGCTTTCTGGGCATTTCAGTTCTTTTTCTTTGTCGATGATTTGGTATGCTGCTTTTAGTTTATTTGTATTTGTTGAATTCATAGAGGTTATTCGAGGTGTTAAGAGAATAAAAGATTATGGATTAAAAAAAGGGATTTTCACCTATCATGTTTCACAATGGAGCCGTAATTTTACCTTTGGAATGTTCTATCTCTTCACATTGCGTTTATTAGAAAACTACTCTACTGAGAATACTTTACTTTTTCAAAAGCTAGTACTTTATCCACTTGGGTGGATTGTCCTTCTATTATTGTTAATACAAATTTCAATTTTTTCTTATTCTGCTTTTCTGATGAAAGAGATTCAAACCCTTGCAAAACATTCTACGACATAAATTGTTACATTAGCGTTTCCTTCCGTTTCCCATACCGGTAATATCGTATTCAGTAAAGAGGTCAAGCAATCGCTTGACTTCTTTCTTATTTCATTCATAGAAATTCAGGATTATTTTTCAAAAAATTCTCCCATGCTTGCTTAGTACCTACATCAATTTCTGCCTTTGAGGCATTAAGTCTTTTCTCAGAATCACCATAGCCAATTTCGATTGTACCTGTAGCGAATCGATCGAAAACTGAATCTGCAAAATCATCCAATGGTGCCCCCATCGTATGAATCCCTGCTCCACCTAAGTCAGTATTCACAGCCGGCGGAAACACTTCAATGACGGAAACATTTGTCTCTGCAAGCTGGTGCCTTAATGATACCGAAAACGAATGAATCGCTGCTTTTGTTGCACTATAAATCGGTACCCAAACACCAGGTCTAAGAGCCAAGCCTGAAGAAATATTTATAATCGATGCTGTCTCCTGTTTAAGGAAATATGGTAGAAATAGCATTGATAAATGCATTGGTCCCTCTATATTTATTGCAATTTCCTTTTGATACTCCTTCCATTCCTTTTCAGGCTTCAAAAGGTTTATCCTTTGCTGAATTCCAGCATTGTTAATTAAAACATTAATCGCGGGAAATTCATTCACTACCCATTGATACAATGCTTCCCGTTCTGCTTCAACTGCTACATCACATGTTTTTATATGGATAGAAGGAATTTTCTCCTTTGCTTCTCTTAGCTTCTCTTCTCTGCGCCCAACGATGATTACTTCATTATTTTTTTCGATAAATCTCTCAGCAAGTGCTAACCCAATTCCCGAAGCACCACCAGTAATTAAAACCGTATTTCCATTTATCCTCATGTTCTCTCCTCCTTTTCATTTATGGAATGACTTCCTCTTTTCTAGCCAAAATCTCTATTTATTTTTAGCACTAATTGTAAATCTATGCTACTTATTCATTTCTATTTTACAAAAGCTACCATATTATACTTTGATTAACAATTCTATTTAAACTTCCTATTCTTTTGCCCAAATCAACCAAAACTAGTTAGATCGTACACCCCCTATTCATTCCTTCCACATATATTGCCATTAACTTTAGAAGAATAGGAGGTTATGAAACATGATGGTTTGGATTGGTATTTTTGGGATTCTTGCTGTCCTCGCCATTCTCTTATCGGTTTGGATCACATCAAAAAACTCTACTTCTGACTCCTTTGCAGAAAAACAATTAATTGTGAAATTTGTGGATGATACACCGGTAGAGAAAATAGAAGAGATCAACAAAAAAATGAAGTGTACGCTTTTAGACGAAAATACAGATTTAGGTATTCAAGTCATCCAATCAAAAAGAAGCGTTAAGCGAATGCTCAAAAAATATAATAAATTTGCAGAAATTGAGTACGTTGAACCGAATTATATTTACAAAGCTTCCTATCAACCAAATGATACGTATTTCTCCTACCAATATGCTCCAAATAAAATCGAAGCCCCTTCAGCATGGGATATTACGCAAAGCAATAGTACGATTAGAATCGCGATTGTTGATACCGGAGTTCAACTCAATCATCCGGATCTAGTGAATAAGCTGTTACCTGGTTATGATTTTGTTAATCGTGATGCAAGCCCAGAGGATGGGAATGGTCATGGAACACATGTCGCTGGGATTGCTGCTGCAATGACTAATAACGCTCGAGGAATTGCGGGGATTGCCCCACTAGCATCAATTTTACCTGTTCGAGTTTTGGATAATAATGGTAGTGGACTGTTAAGCGATATTGCAAACGGGATTATTTACGCAGTGAACCAAGGGGCACAAGTCATTAATTTAAGTCTTGGTGGAGCTCAAGGGGCAACAACTCTACAAAATGCGATCGATTACGCTTGGAGCAGAGGTGCTGTCATTGTTGCTGCTGCAGGAAATAACGGTGTCTCAACTCCGACCTACCCCGCGAATTATTCAAATGTTATTGCCGTCGCTTCCACAGATTCAGCTGACCGAAAATCATCTTTTTCTAACTACGGCAGATGGGTTGAGGTTGCAGCACCAGGGTCAAATATTTTATCTACCTATACAGGAAGCTATTATGCCTATTTAGATGGCACTTCAATGGCTTCCCCACAAGTTGCAGGCCTTGCTGCACTTTTAGCTGGCCAAGGAAGAAGCAACACGGAAATACGCTCAATTATTCAAAATACAGCTGACCCAGTCCCAGGAACCGGCACATATTGGATTTATGGACGAGTGAATGCAAACCGCGCTGTCCGTTCTTAAGTTACGACTCCTTCATATACTAGCTTGCAAACAACAAATCAACCACCCGTCGTAATGACGGGTGGTCTGCTAATTGCTTAACACATTTGTTACTAACTTCTTTTGTCGAAGTCACAAAGCTATATTTTTACATTTGATTCTTTTTTTTAAAATCTTCAACTGTAAATGGATATATTCATTTATACTGTTTCTTTTATCAATTTGTGTTGATTGTTAGGTACTCTATCATGTTAATTCCAAATCCCAACGTTCCTCAACAAGCTTTTGCCCCCATAATAATTGTTCCTCTTTTACTTCAGTCATTTTAAAACCAAATTTCTCATATAATGGTCTTGCAATCAGCATATCACTAACTGTCCAAAGAAAAATTCTTTCATAATTATGCTCTTTGCAATAATCAACAATCGACTTGATAAGTTGAGTCCCTACTCCCCTTTTTTGAAATACCGGGTTTACCAAGAACCACCTTAACTGCCCTACTTGTTTATCATCATTTACCAAACCAATACAACCTGCAAATTGTCCACCTATTTCAGCTATCCAAATTTTTTCTATTTCAGCTTCAAATGTCTCATGAAGATAGGATAAGAAACTTTCATCCCACTTATGTACTTGGTTATAAAATGACCATTGATTTTCAATCATGTTTGCTACATCTTCAGAAGTGTAATAACTCCTAATAGAAATAACATCTTCCTTTTTATTAAATGAATGAGAGAGAATTTCTTGTATCGTGTTCATAGAAGAGACAAGCTTTTGCTGTTGAACATGATCTAAATTTTCAAGAATATATTCTACTTGTTGGTTCGCTTTTTTCTCCAACTCTTTATAAATTAATTTCCCATGCTCTGTCACATATAAAAAATGATTACGTCCGTCCTCTTTACACTTTTGTTTATAAATTATCTTTTCCTTTTCGAATTTTTTAGTAATTCTACTTACATAACCACCATCCAATTCTAATTTTTCCTGAATAAATTTGGCAGTACAATTACTAGTGTTATAAATTTCAAATAAAATACGAGTTTCAGTTAAAGAAAATGGGCTGTCATAAATATATTCATTTAAAAACCCTAAAACGTTAGTATAAAAACGATTAAACTTTCTAACTTCTGATACATTTGAAACAGTTAAATTTGTCATATCTAATCAACTCCTTAGCTTTAAAATAATTGACTTTGTCAACTATAAGAAAAGGATAAAACAATATAGTTGCTAAAGTCAACTATTGTTTTATCCTTTTACAATTGAAAAAATCCTTTATAAAGAGAAGAATCATTTGAACTGTATGGTTGCATATTTAACAAAACTTAGCACTTATCCTATACGATTGTTTTTAAAATTTACCAGCCTTATTTTTCATCATTAAAACACATCCTATCATTGTGCCAAATCAGCTAAGTTCTTTATGATTGACATCTATCATCGTACTATTTATACTTACACTTATATTTAGTATGTATAGCAACTAAAAAGAGGGATTCACTTGAAATTTTCGTTTCAGGATTATATAAGTATTAAAATACACAAAACTGATTTGCTTCTTAGTAGCTTTATAAAAGCGAAATTAGAACCGTTTAATTTGGCACCTGAACAGAACCTCATTATGATGCTTCTATGGGAAAATGATGGATTAACACAGAACGAGCTTGTCAAAAGGTTAGATAAAGATAAGACGAACATTGCAAGAATGGCATCTAGTCTTGAAAAAAAAGGGTTTATTAAGCGAAGCGAATGTCCGAATGATCGCCGCTCAGTAAAGCTTTATCTAACTGAATGTGGCAAGGAGCTTGGTACTAGTGTGATTCCTATTGCCGAACAGTTCAATGAGATCGTACGAAATGGACTGACGAATGAAGAGCTATTAGAATTAGATAGACTGCTTTCGAAAATCACCGAAAATGTCCGCTCCTTCAGTTAGATTGGACTTTTCCCCTTACATTTGTTGCTGTAACAACTAATAAAGTTTGAAATACTTATTATTTTTGGAGGTTTTTTTTAATGGCAAACGTATTATTTATTAAAGCAAACAATCGACCTATTGAACAGGGAGTAAGTGTAAAGCTATACCACACTTTCCTTGATAGCTACAAAGAAGCTCATCCAGATGATGTTATTACAGAGTTAGATTTATTCGCAGAAAATTTACCATACTATGATAATGACAAAATTAACGGTATGTATAAGCTTGCAAATGGGTATGACCTTACACCAGCAGAAAAGGAAGCAACTGATTTAGTTACTAAATACTTAAATCAATTTTTAAGTGCTGATAAAATTGTATTTGCATTCCCATTATGGAACTTTACAGTACCAGCTGTTCTTCACACATATTTAGATTATTTAGCACAAGCCGGAAAAACATTCCGCTATACTGCTGAAGGTCCAGTTGGCTTACTTCCTGATAAAAAGGTTGCTCTTTTAAATGCAAGAGGCGGCATTTATTCAGAGGGTCCTGCAAAGTCATCCGAAATGGCTGTTAACTATGTGAATGCAATGCTAAGCTTCTGGGGAGTAACAGACATTACTTCTGTCATCATTGAAGGTCATAACCAATTCCCTAATGAAGCAGAAGGCATTATTGCAAAAGGTCTTGACGAAGCTGCTGCTGTTGCTAAACAATTTTAATGAAACGAGACATGGATTTCTATTTAATCCATGTCTTTTTATTTAGCTCTTTTTCTGAAAAGATTGTTATTTTTGCATAAGAGTTGATTGGAGTTACTTACGACACTGCTTCGGGATGCATGGTAGAGGTGGAACATAAGCAGGTACTTCGCGGTAAGTGAGTACTATTGTGACCTTCAAGCAAAAACCACAATTAAGTAAAAAGCAATAAGTTTACGAAAATAGCATTTTTATTTATATAGGAATCCCCTTTAGTAAGTCCCCCATTTTTCCTATAAAAAAGCTTTTTATATGCCTAAAAAATGATAGAATAATAACAATCTATGCAATAAGGGGGAGACTTACTTGGAAAGCAATGTACAGCTTACATACAAATTAAATGTACCACTTGATCCAAAGGATGTTGCAAATGTTTTCAAAGAATCTGGGATTAAACGCCCTGCTGATGATTTACCAAGAATCAAGCAGATGATTGACAATGCCGATCTCACCTTTAGCGCTTGGGATCAAAATAAATTAGTTGGGATTGCTAGAGCTATTACAGATTATTGCTATTGCTGTTACTTATCTGATTTAGCAATCGATAAAGCCTATCAACATAAAGGGATTGGAAAGCACTTAGTCGAACTGCTACAGGAAGAATTAGGAGAAACGGTTGCCCTAATATTATTATCTTCTCCAATTGCAATGGATTACTATCCACATATTGGCTTTGAGAAAATTGATAATGGATTTAGAATAGCACGTAAAAATTAGATTGATTATAGAGGGGAATAGCAATCCCCTCCTATTGTTATTATTTCTTCTCCAAGCTTCTATCCACTTTTATTAAGCATTCGATTAGCTAACTCCTTTCAATTTCCCTTTCGTTCAACTATAACGACTAAAGTCACAATAATGATTGATAATCCTACGAAAAAATATCCATTTTTCTGATTTCCACAAAATTATATTTTCTTTTATAAATAGCACTGATAAAATAATAATTGCAACTAGTTAAGTTAACGATTAACACATATCTTTATATTATTACCTTATTTTGAAAGCGTTATCTCCGTTTTTAACCCTTTCTTAAGAAAGGAGTGTGATTCGGCGAAAAGAAAGGGTTGAAATAAATAATTAATTAGAGGTGATAATAATGATGTTTCGTAAAAGTTTTGTATTTATATTAGGTCTCTTTTTTGTTTTCTCTACATCCCTATTTTTCTTCCATTCAGAGGCAAAAGCAGCTACCAGTTTTTATGTAAGCGGAAATACCCTATATGATGCAACTGGTAAGCCATTTGTTATGAGAGGCGTGAACCATGGACATTCCTGGTTTAAAAATGATTCAGCAACCGCAATCCGTGCTATCGCTTCTTCAGGAGCAAATACTGTAAGAATTGTTCTATCAAATGGCACCCAGTATACAAGAGATGATATGAATACTGTCAAAAATCTTATTACTCTTGCCGAACAGAACAAGCTTATTGCTGTTTTAGAGGTTCATGATGCAACTGGTAAGGATGACTTCACCTCATTAAACAGCGCAGTCGATTATTGGATAAGCATTAAAGATGCACTTATAGGAAAGGAAGATAAAGTTATTATTAATATTGCAAATGAATGGTATGGTACGTGGGATGGAGCTAATTGGGCAAATGGCTACAAGCAGGCGATTCCGAAGCTAAGAAATGCGGGATTAAAACATACGTTAATAGTTGATGCTGCAGGCTGGGGACAATATCCCGCTTCCATTCATAACTATGGAAAAGATGTGTTTAATTCTGATCCTTTGAAGAACACGATGTTCTCCATCCATATGTATGAGTATGCTGGAGCTGATTCAGCAACTGTTAAAGCAAATATTGATGGTGTCATCAATCAAGGATTAGCTTTGATTATTGGTGAATTCGCCCATTGGCATTCAAATGGAAATGTTGATGAACAAACAATATTAAGCTATTCACAGCAACGTGGTGTTGGTTGGTTAGCATGGTCCTGGAAAGGAAATAGCTCTGAATTAAGTTACTTAGATATGTCTAATGATTGGGCCGGTACAAGCTTAACATGGTGGGGAGATTACATTATAAATGATACTTATGGGTTAAAAGCTACAGCTAAACGAAGTGGAGTATACTAAAGAAAGCTCTATTATCTATTCAAAGAGAAGGATCATACTTCTTAGTAGAGTTTGATCCTCTCAGTTCATGATGGCTAGCTTATGCTCCGAGAACATTTTTAACTAGACCAATAAATTAATTCAGTAGTTTCCAAGACGATATGAAGCCCAATCTTCTCTAAAACTCTTTTAGATGCAAGATTATGTGGGTTACATGTTGCTGTTACCTTTTTTACATTTTGTTGGAAAAGCCCCCATTGAACAAGGGCTTTTCCACTTTCGGTTGCATAGCCTTTTCCCCGATATTCTGGCACAATACTGTAGCCGATATCAATTTCTCCCTTTTCATTTGGGCCACCCTTAAATCCGATATCACCTATAATCACTTTGTCTTTTTTATGGATAATTATCCATTCCCAGCTTTCCTCTTCAGGCTTTACCGTAAAGCGGTCAATTTTGTATGGAAATAGTTCAAGATATACTGGCAACGGCCAGTCCTTCGCTTGTTTAAAAGGAAGCTTCTCAGGCTGATGAAGTAGAATCGCCTTCATCATTTCCTTTGTAAACGTATGTAACAATAAATTTTCTGTTTCAATAATTGGCATGTGTTCCTCCAATTTAAGTTTATTTACGTTATTGATGTATACACTAGATTACCAATTTAATTGTCGCTTTAATAGAAATTGAAAAATCGTCCTCTTAAATTTGCAAACTATTAATTATCTAAATCATTATCAAGAAATGACTTCTTTTCTTCTTTTATCCCATATTTATCTTCGAGAAATTTTCCAATGATTGAGCTATTTATTCCCTTTCTTACAGCTGTTTCAATTACAACATATAGAATAAATAGTCCTATTAAATAAGCAATAATTGAGAATATGATGTCCAAATGAAAGCCCTCCTACTAAATATCTATAAATTACCATATATTTTTTATCGTTTTTTAGCAAGCTAAAGTTTGTCCTAAAATGAATAAATTAACAATTACTAAGCATTCTAATCATGTATGTAGGAGGTGAAACAAATGCCCAATCGTTCAAATCAAAATGACACACAAAAAAACGCTCTGAAAAACAGTCAACAATCAGGTTCTAATTATCATAAGCAACATGCAGGAAATGTTGAAGGTTACGGTGAACCATATCCAACAGCTACTAATACTAGCGATACATCTGAAACGACAAAATAATTGATACCCTGAGTGAATGGATCCTTCCTTCACTCTTTATTTTCGCAGCTCACTATATTGAACATGTATTCGATTTTCAGGATTTTTATCGACCGTATACAGTACGATAAGGAAAAACCATTCTAAAGGCTTCATCAAAAGATAAATGACATCTGCTGACCATTTCGAATGAATATGCTTACTTATAGGATAACCGTATTTGTCATAAAAATTGCGGATGATTTTATGGATTGTTGGCACATACTGCTCAAGAATGTTTTCGAACGCATTCGCTATAAGTAATTGACGGTTGACAGGAATCCGCTCTCCTCTTCGAATTCCCGCGCGAATTGGTCTAACCAATTTCTTATGTCCTTTAGCGGAAACTGTACATAAGTAATGTCCATCTCCAGACACCATTTCTGGCTTTGGAGCCGGAATCATTGAATAGTTAAACGAGCTTGTTTCAAGAAACACACGGATCAAGCTATCTGGTCGTTGCCCAAACAACACTAAAATGAATTGAATAATAACCAATATGGGAAAAAAGGTAATCATCCATAGCTTTGACATCTGTTGATATTGACCCGAAACTTTATATAGAGCAAGTAAAAATCGATTTCTCTCGTTTATTCCCTTTTTACTTAGACTAGTAAGAAAATGATTTAACGACTCTTTTAATGCAGCGATATATAAAAAACATAATGATAAAAAGCAGATTTGCAAAAGTGTAACTACGAAGTAATCACCATCATGTAAAAATCCAGTATGTGTAAGATAAGCTCCGGCAAACATGATATTTATTATGATGATTGTACTGCATAACACATAAAGGATCGGTGATAAAGCAACGTGAAAGAAGGCAATTAGGCAAAAGCAAATAAACCCGACTATGAATAATGCGATAACAGAATCAATATATTCATTTGCAAGTGATGCATATCCATTAGCCTTTTGACCAGTAACTTCAAAGATCAGCAACGGCTCGCCAGCTTCAACAGCTTGACCATTGAAAGAAAACCCAAACGTAAGCAAGCAAAGGATGATGAGAGACGAAAAGCAATCGATTATCGTTATTCTCCCCTTTCCCTGTTTTGTAGACTTAAAGCTTTGGAGCATTCGAATAAAGCTATAAATAGGAATAAAAATAAATAAGAGTAGTAGAAGCCAAAGTACCACACAAATCACCTCTCATGAACAAAAATTTTATTTATATTTATTTTGGAAGGTTAATTATGATTAATAGTATATCGTCTAATATCCCTCTTAACATTCATAAAGAAGTTCAATAATCATTATAGTGACATATCTACATAGAATTATTAGGTATGTTTATAC
>NZ_CADEPK010000232.1 GCF_902829255.1 Metabacillus niabensis
TGCCAAATCTAAAGAAGTCCGCGAAATTTTGAAAAAGGGACTTGATATTAAGTCAAAACACATTAAGCTTTTTAGTCATATTTTAACAGATGACAACCTTCCAGCACCACAATCATGGGATTCAGATGTAACTGACTCCACAACACCACCATTTTCAGATAAATTAATGATGTATTTGACAGGGTTTTTATTTAATACAGCAATTTCTTACTATGGTGCAGGATTAGGAGCAACGATGCGATCGGATTTAATTGTCCAATATGAAAGATTTATCCTAGAGGATTTAAAGTATGCTAAAGATTGGAGTGACATCATGATTAAAAATCTATGGATGGAACAGCCACCGAAAGCAATTGATAGGAAGAGACTTGGTGAAGAATAACTTTATAAAAAAATAAATGGCGCGTAAAATTTTTGCTTTCGTTAGACAACTAAAATAACAGAAAATCAGAAAATCTCTGAAGACGTAGTGAATCCCACTTCACTAACGTAAGGGTAGAGCAGTCACCTTTATCAACTAATCGAAGAGATTAAAGCAAAGGAATAAATGAATGTGACAAATCCAACAGAAAAATTGTTATGGTCAATTGCGTTTCCAGGTTTCGGTCAATTTTTAAACGGCAGGTTTATAAAAGGGATTACTCTCACAATATTGGAACTTATCGTTAATGTTCAATCCCACTTTAACGAAATCATTATCTCTAGTTTTAACGGGGAAATTGAACAGGCAATTTCACATGCAAATTATCAATGGTTGATGTTTTACCCATGCCTGTATTTTTTCTCTATGTGGGATGCTTGGAAAGATGCTGGAGGTGGAAAAGAAAGGTATTCCTTTCTTCCATTTGTATTCGCTGCTTATTTCGTGACCGTTGGAACCATGTATTCGTCAACTTTTAAAGTATTCGGGATAACTTTCGGTCCTGTTTGGTTACCGATTCTTTCGGTAATACCTGGGATAGCTGTAGGGTATTTATTGATGAAATTATTAAAAGTTTTTGTAAGGAGTAAAGAGGGATCAATATAATATTCTTTTACTTTACATTGTAAACATCTCATTTGTTAAATAAGGGAAATGAGAGCAAACAAAGTATGGCAAATGAAAGAGAAAAAGAGGTGTTATATGACAAATCAACTCATTTTATGGGGTGTTTTAATTCTTCCTTGGGTAACGTTATTTTTCATGAAAAAGGAAGATGTTAAACGTTATATGCCTGTCGGTTTGTTTGCTGTTTTTACGAGTGCATTGATTCTTGAAGCAGGGATGACAGTAAAATGGTGGGTATATTATGAAACGGCATATCCATTGAGAAATATTTCTTATCTTTATGGAACAATTCCAGTGTTTACAATGTGGATATTCAAGTTTACATATGGAAGGTTTTGGTTGTTCCTGTTTTCTGATTTACTTTTGAATATCTTCTATACATATGTGTTTGAATATTATTTCTTAGGCAGTAGAAAAATAATTGAATTTTTAAATATGAGTCCGCTTTTAGATGTTATTGCAACAACGATACTAGGAGTGATCATATATGGATATCAAAGATGGCAGGAAGGTATTTTCATAAGTACAAATAAAAAATACGAATAAAATTCATTCCGTACAATTACTGACAACACAAATTAAGCAAAATAGTTGGTTAGCCAAATTGATATAATGGCTAACTATATTTTTATTTCAATCTAATCCTCAAAGTTATTTCGATCGGATATATATTGGAAATATTAAATTAAAGAATATTCGCAAAAATGTATTAAAGGGAAATTTATGATATTGTAAATTAATAACAATGAAGTGGGGATATTAATGGAAATTAGGAATATTACGGTGGAGGATTATGATAAAGTAATCAATGTTTTAAACGAGTGGTGGGGTGGAAGACAAATGACCCATTTGTTGCCTCGACTATTTTTTGAGCATTTTCAACCTACAAGTTTCATAGTTGAAGAGAATGGCCATTTATCTGCCTTTATTATCGGATTTGTTTCACAATCTGATCCAAATCAAGCTTATATCCATTTCGTTGGTGTTCATCCTAAATTAAGGAAAAATGGTGTAGCTAGAAAACTTTATGAATTGTTTTTTGAACAGGTACGCATTTTAGGGTGTAATAAAGTACACTGCATTACATCACCAATTAACAAAGGATCAATTGCATACCATAAATCAATGGGTTTTTCTGTATCTTTAGCGCCTGATTACGAAGGAATTGGTCAAGACAGAATATTATTCTCAAAAGATATTTAGAATGATGAAAACAAAAAAAGGGTGGTAATTCAAATTGAAAGAATGCTGTTTTAAAATATCTTTACCGTTAGAAGAAGCAATAAACCGTTATTATGAATGGATAGATGAAGAACTTGGATTTGTATTAAATGAATATGGGGAGTATGTCGATAAATCAATTCACGTTTCTTCAAGCGATGATAGATGGACTAACTTTGTAGACCTCGAGGGAGAAGCTTTTTTTGGGTTATCTAGTGATATCATGGTTGACTCTTTCAAAGAATCAATCAGTCACATATGCATACTACGATGAAGATCTTAATGCAGAGCTTATCGTAATCGAAAATGGTAGATTAATACGAGAATTTTCACTCTATGAAGATGAGCCAGATGCAAATGTGAATGTTGGAAAATTTGATTTTGAAAAAAAATCTCCAATAAAAGATTGGAACGATGTAGCAACTTTTCTTGAAATGGAATTATAAACGGTAAAGGTAAATAGAGCGTTACACATGTTTCATGTAGCTAGGTAAGAAAACTTAATAAATAATTTCACGCAGAGAATATTCTTTATTAATCAAATATTAATTA
>NZ_CADEPK010000233.1 GCF_902829255.1 Metabacillus niabensis
CATGTATAATAATTCCAATCCAACGTTTTCCTAAAAGTCGAAAAGCTGTTTCCATTTTAGGACAAAGCTGAATCTTCATAATAATCTCTCCTCAATATAATTTCTTGACTGATTTTTTCACTTCGATTAATATGTTTACTGTCGACTTACTAAAAGTAAGTTTATTACTTTTAGTATAGAATAATTTTCTTAATATATCAACTTAGGAGGAATTTAAGCTTGACTACAACTACCGCTATTGATTTATTTGACATCATAAAACAACGATCATCAGTAAGACATTATGACTCATCAGTCTCTATCTCTAAAGAGGAGTTAACAGAAATATTATCATATGCCACAAAAGCTCCATCGGCTTGGAATTTACAACATTGGCATTTTACAATATTCCATAGTAAGGAATCCAAACAAACATTATTACCAATTGCTTTTAACCAAAGTCAAATTACTGATGCATCTGCAATCATTGCGATTCTTGGTGATATGGAAGCAAATAAAAATACTGACGATGTTTATGATCCCCTACTTACAGAAGGATTTATGACATCTGAAATTAAAGAAACACTCGCGGGACAGATTAATCGAGCATACACAAGTGAAGCTTTTGCAAGAGATGCTGCATTTACTAATGCATCTTTAGCTGCCATGCAACTGATGTTAGCTGCAAAAGCAAAAGGCTACGATTCATGTGCGATAGGCGGATTTAATAAAGAACAATTTATGAAGGAATACAAAATCGATAAGAGATATGTACCTATCATGTTAATCTCAATTGGAAAAGCCCTAAAACCTGCTCATCAAAGCTATCGTCTTGATGTTGATAAAGTTTCAACCTGGTTATAAGTATCCCTATAAAAAAAGCAGAGCACAAGTGGCCCTGCAATTTAATCAAACTAATATATAATAAATATGGCAATACCTAATCCGTCGAAACGAATTGGGTATTGCCTTTGTTTATTCCATTTTTTCCTTTAATACACTAATTGCTTTTTCAAGCTGTGTATCATTTTCTTGAAGTTTCTTTTGAATTTCTTCATATAATTTTATTGTTGTTTCTCCAGTAATTTGGCCGTTAACCGTTAATTTATGCTTAGCTTGGAATTCCTTTACTACTTCTTCTGTTTCTTCATCAAAGGAGTTTTCTTCATTAAGGCTTTCATATCCCAATGCTTTTAACATTGTCTTCGCTGATTTCACTTCATCCGAAGATACGCCAATTTTTAGAACACTTTCTGGGTTTACATATGAGACATGAGCATATTCAGGTAGTTCCACTTTTACTTGTGGTTCAATCCCTTTTTCATGTATCCATGTTCCATCAGGTGTTAACCATTTAGCAGTTGTAAATTTCACTGAAGAATTATCTTTAAATGTTTGTGCCGTTTGGATTGTCCCTTTTCCAAAGGTTTTTTCTCCAACTAACGTGATACCTGCTGATTGATTTAGTGCTGCAGCCATTATTTCACCCGCACTTGCAGTTCCACCATCAACTATTACTGTTGCAGGCAAATCAACTACTTGATTATTTTCAGACTTATAAACTTCCTTCGAACCATTATTGTTCTCAACCTGCATAATATTTTTACCTTTAGGTACAAATAATTGGGACATTTCAATAGCGCGATTCATTAAACCACCAGGGTTTTGTCTCAAGTCAATGACTAAGCCTTTAACATTTTTCTTTTGTAAATCAGCTATGGCTTTTTCTAGTTCCTCTGTTGTTGATTCAGAGAATTTCGTAATTTGAATTTTCCCTATATTATCGTCAATAACTTCTGAATAAACAGTTTCTAAAGGAATCGTATCACGTGTTATCGTAAAGGTTAGTTCACCAACCCCTTCACGTCTTACGACAAGTTTAACTTTAGAACCTTTCTCTCCTCTTATCTTCAATACAGCTTCATTTACTGTAAGTCCTTCCACAGATTCACCATCTACTGTTAAAATAATATCTTTTGGTTTTAAACCTGCCTCTTCAGCAGGGGAACCTTTAATTGGCGAAACGATCATAATGTTACCATTACTTTCTTGAACCTCTGCACCTATACCTTCAAATGATGAGGAAATATTTTCATTAAAGCTCTTTGCTTCCTCAACATCCATATAAACGGAATATGGATCTTCTAACGAATTTACCATACCTTTAATAGCGCCTTCAACAAGTTTATCTGTTTCAATATTTTTGTAGTACCCTTTTTCTAAAATTTCATATGTTGATTTTAGCTTTGCAAAAGGATCACCGTCATCAACTGATTGGTTTACACCATAAAATTGGAGGAAACTAAATGTTATCCCCGAAGATAATATGGCAGTAATGATGATCCAGATTATAAACTTACTTTTTTTCACAGTACAACTACACCACCTTTATGTATGTTCCTATTATGTCTAAACCATGTTCCATCCGTCAACAAATTTAATTAAGAATATGTATTTTTAGCAGTTCACATATATTTTTTTCCATTCGACAATAACCACGATACTTTTTTATTAATTTATTGTAAACTTTATTACACACATGTAAATACAGGAGGTCTTGATGATGCAACTAGCTGAATATATTGGAAAAACAGACTTTGAAATTATTCGTTTTGCCTATTTATTAATTCAAGATATTGAAATGAAAATAAAAAACAAAGCTTTCTTTTATAAAAACCAAATTATAACATATATAAATAAACAAATTGATTATTTTGTTCTTACACTCCATGAAAAAGATGCCTTACTTAACATATATAAAACCGAAATTCACCAAATCCTTGAGCCAAAATTAAAAGAAATTTATAAAAAGTATCGTCTATTTTATTGTCTATAAGAAC
>NZ_CADEPK010000234.1 GCF_902829255.1 Metabacillus niabensis
TCATCCATTAGCTTTTGATAATGATTTATTATATGAACATTTGCAGTTATTATTAGATCATAAAACGATTGAAAAGCCGATATACGATTATAAATTGCATACTAGATCAAAAGATGTTATGCTTGTTGAACCAAAGGATGTTATTATATTAGAGGGTATATTAATCCTTGAGGATAAACGTTTAAGGGATTTAATGGATATTAAACTATTTGTTGATACAGATGCGGATTTACGAATTATAAGACGTATCTTACGTGATATAAAGGAACGGGGACGTTCAATCGATTCAGTTATTGAGCAATATTTGTCAGTTGTTCGTCCAATGCATAATCAGTTTATTGAACCAACGAAGAGATATGCAGATATTATTATTCCTGAAGGCGGTCAAAATCACGTAGCAATTGATTTAATGGTAACAAAAATCCAAACAATTCTTGAACTAAACGCCATTTTGTAATAACATAGCATAGATAAAGAGTACTATGATCATATTATGTATAAGAATAAGATATTTTCTTTAAAGCATTTTTTCAAAAGTTGAGGGCACTTAGTGGCCCTTGCTTTTTTCAAATGATAAGAAATTCGTTTGTAATCTTTTGATTATTGATAATTAACGACTTTATAAAGGGGAAAATGCCTTTATACAATTCACTTGCTTAAGAAAAACATCTTATTAATCATAACTCTTTATAAACTAGAGGTGGAAAATCTGCCTCCAATGAATACATACTTAATCATAAATCCCTTGTCATTGATTCAGTAAATGTAAAAACATGGGGAAGTCTACTAGAAGGAGTGGAAAAAACATGGCACAAGAAAAAGTTTTTCCTATGACTAAAGAAGGTAAAGAAAAGCTTGAACAAGAGCTTGAATATTTGAAAACGGTTAAACGAAAAGAAGTTGTTGAGAGAATTAAAATTGCTCGAAGCTTCGGTGATTTATCGGAAAACTCAGAGTATGATTCAGCAAAAGAGGAACAAGCTTTTGTTGAAGGTAGAATTACTACTCTTGAAAATATGATTCGTAACGCGAAAATCATTGAAGGAGAAGCGGATACGAGCATGGTATCACTTGGTAGAACTGTAACTTTTACAGAACTACCAGACGGTGATGAAGAAACCTATACGATTGTTGGTAGCGCGGAAGCAGATCCGTTTGAAGGAAAAATTTCAAATGATTCACCTATTGCAAAAAGCTTACTTGGCCGAAAAGTAGGAGAAGAAGTAACTGTTCAAACTCCAGGTGGAGAAATGCTTGTAAAAATCGTAAAAATTAGCTAATGAAATGTTTATTAAATGGACACCTCGTCGAAAATGTAGACGGGGTGTTTTTTATTTTCTATAAATTTAATAAGGTGAAAATCTAAAATTAGACGATAAAAATGTCATGTGCAGAAGGACCAATAATAATTATGTTTAAAATGGTGAGGTGCTGCTACTCACTTGTAAAGTGAGTAGAGTACAAAGCTATAACTAAACACTTCATGCTTTATAAAAAACTTGATTGTATAAAACAGTCCAATTTTTTGTCAATGAAAATAGCAACCAATATGGAATAGAGAGGATTGTGAAAGGAGGTTGTACCCATTTTAAGAAAGAGGTTAATGATTGTCGGTGCATTTATTATGGCTGCATTATTCATTATTTTGCTTCGCTTAGCAGATATACAATTAATCAATACTGAATCCTTTTCAAAAAAAGGAATTAATCTTGTTCAGGAAAGTGTTAATCAGAGAACACAAGAAGTTGTCATTGATGATGGACGAGGTCGTTTTGTCGATCGTAATGGTGAACCGTTAAAAAATCAAGCAGAGCCATCGCTTGTTCTATTTCCTTTTTTGAAGGAGATTGATTGGCCTGTAGAAAAGATAGCAGAAATCGTAAATGTACCAAGTACAAGGTTAAACAATATGCTAACATCTGCATCCGAACCAATCGTTCTTTCTACAAATGAAGGTGTTAGATTATCAAGCAAGGAGCTTGAAAAAATAAATCAATTAGAAATACCTGGAGTCTTTGGTATTTATAGGCAATCCCCTTTAGAAGAATCGATCGGTGAACATATTATTGGAATTACAGGAGAAAATGCAGAATTACTTAGAAAAAAGTACCCAGATAAAAAGGATTTATCTTATAAAACACAAATAGGTATTACTGGGTTAGAAAAAGCCTTCGATGAATTTTTATTACCAGATGCCGAGACGAAATTACTTTACCATGTTGATGGTGACGGCAACCCTCTTTTTGGGATAAATGTAAAGTACATAGCAGATTCAAATCCATTTTATCCTGTTACTGTTGAAACAACTTTAGACAAAGAACTTCAGACAATGGCAGAAGAAGTGTTAAATAAACAAAAGGTGGAAAATGGAGGATTAGTCTTATTAGATATAGAAACTAATAATGTACTTGCTATGGTAAGTAAACCAGAGTTAAATCGTTCTGATAATCATTCACTAACAAATTATATGTTGCAGCCAATTTTTCCTGGTTCAGTATTTAAAACTGTCATTTCTGCAGCCGCAATTGAATATGGTTTAGATGATGCAACAAGGGAATTTAATTGTAATCTTAATTTATATGGGGAAAACGATGGAGGTCAGGATGATGGGATGCTAACATTTGCAAGAAGCTTTGCAAAAAGCTGTAATTATACTTTTACAACATTAGCAGAGGAATTAATGGAGAAGGATGCTTCAGCTATTGAGGAAACTGCAACTAAATTAGGGTTAATTGGGCCCGTAGGTTGGACAGGTGAGGTATTCCATTATCCTCAGTTTAAGCAATTCCCGGAAGAAAAATCGGGAAGGGTTTGGGGAAATGATGCTGATAAGAAAGTTAAGAGAGCTATCGACCAAACGGCTATTGGTCAAAAGGATGTTAAAGTAACACCTTTAGGAGTTGTGAATATGATGTCTACGATTGCACGTGGCGGACAGAAAAAACAAGTTAGGATCGTAGAAAATATATTATATAAAAATGGAACCAATATGTACTCTTTTTCGTCTAATTCTATTGAGGGAGAATCTATTTCACCTTACACTGCATCAAGTCTTCAAAAATTATTGCGTCTTGTTGTAACTGATCCTGAGGGTACAGGTAGAAGATTTCAAACATCACCTTTAGAAGTATCAGGAAAATCAGGTACTGCGCAAACAGGTAAAAAGAATGCGAAAGGTGAAACTCTCTATAACAAGTGGTTTGCTGGATATTTTCCATCGAATAGTCCTAAGTATGCACTTGTTGTAGTTGAGATGGATACAACAAGTGCTGAGGCAGGGACCAATGCAGCGTTTTATGATGTAGTGAATGAAATTTCAAAGCTAGATAAGTAAAAAGTACTTTTTTCCTAAAAGGGTACTATTCCTGTTTTTTTGGAACTATCATTCAAATTAGTATAAATCATATATATTTCATTCTTTGATGAATAAATATTGTTTCGATTTCTAATCCAAAACACCTATTTGTAGTTATTAGTGTTTGAAAAATTAGTGAAACAACTAGATAGAATGGCAATCAAATGCTAGAATAAGACAGAAGGTAAGAGGGCAAAGGAGTGTAGAACATTGAGTAATTATCATGTAAACTCTCGATTTGAAAAAAGAGATAAACGAAGAAAAACGAATATAGTCTTAAATACATTAATAGGTATCGTAGTAGTTCTTATTATTTTTATAGGTTCACAGCTAATTTTAGGTGGAAATGATGCTCAGAAAACTGCTAAATATAATGAACAGCCGGATATTAAACTTGCCAATGAGGAAAATAAAAGTGACGACGCAGTAGATAGTGATAAACAACAAAGTAATGAAGAGCAAGAAATATCTGAAAATGAGCAAGAGGATAGCGATGAAGCTAATGAATCTGAAGTAAATAATGACGAAGCTTTGACGTCTGAGCCTTTAGAAGAAGCTACGATTACTGAGGGAGAACCTGGTTCAGGAATTGTTGAAACGATTGAAAACCCAAGTTGGGAGCCTGTTGGTACATCTCAATCAGAACCGCATGCAGCAGACTATACGAAAGGTTCACAGGATTGGGCTGAAATGACAAAAGCATTAAGCTATGCTACGGGAATTCCTGAATCAGAGATGATTATTTGGTTTTTAGGAAATAACGGTTCACCTAATGATGCAGTTGGTACTATTTCACCTAAAGATAAATCTGCAAAATATAAGGTTTATATTACTTGGGTGGAAAATAAAGGCTGGAAGCCAACGAAAATTGAGAAGTTAAATTAAAAAACAGTGGAATTTTCCACTGTTTTTTTTATAAATCAGAATAATTACTCTTTTGTATAAAAGGTTGAATGGCAATTTTAATTCAGTGAAGCTTTAAAATGGACGACAGCACTATAGAGCCTTTTTCCATCTTCTGTGACATGCATCTGATGGGAGACGGATTGAACACTTAATAATAATGCTTGGTTCTGTTCAATTTTTTCATTGATATTCTTTTCTAAATCTTTTATTGAAGTTGCCTCAAAAAATTCGATTTTATCCTTAATAAGATCTAATTGGAAATCCATATAAACACCTCAATACTACATATTCTATAAGCATTTTATCAAACATTGAGAATAAAGAATAGCTCACATGGACAGCTGATTTTAATTCATCGAATAGAAGATTATAATCCAAGCTTGCTTTGTGAAAATAAAATAGGTACACTTCTAAGGGAATACATAAGTATATCTGATATATGTGAAAGGACTTGACAACCATGAAAATTGCAATTATTGGTGCGATGGAAGAAGAAGTAACGATTTTACGAGATACTCTCGAAAACCGAAAGCAAGAATTTATTGCTGGATGTGAATTTACATCTGGAATCTATAAAGGCGTTGAAATCATTTTATTAAAGTCTGGTATTGGAAAAGTGAACGCAGCAATGAGCACAACACTTTTATTAGACCGTTATCAACCAGACTATGTTATAAATACTGGTTCTGCGGGTGGCTTTCATTCCTCATTAAACGTTGGTGATGTTGTCATTTCATCAGAGGTTAGACATAATGATGTTGATGTTACAGCTTTTGGTTATGAGTATGGGCAAGTGCCAGGCTTACCTGCTGCGTATATTCCTAATGACATGCTAGTAAATGTTGCTGAAAAAAAGGCAAAAGAAATAAATGATATTCAAGTAGTAAAGGGTCTTATTGTAACAGGAGATTCATTCTTAAATGACCCGAATAAAGTTGAATTTATTCGTAGTAAATTCAGTAATTTGTACGCGGGAGAAATGGAAGCAGCGGCAATCGCACAAGTTTGTCATCAGTTTGATACACCATTCGTTGTGATTCGTGCTTTATCAGATATTGCTGGGAAGGAATCAGATGTATCATTTGATCAATTTTTGGACAAAGCTGCTAAGCATTCAGCACAATTAGTATTGAAAATTGTTGAAGGAATATAACGATATTCAAAATCACAGTGCTTCCTCCTATTGATATTAAATCAGGAAACTGATAGGGAGGAGGCTCTTCTCTATTCTATAGTTGGAGAAATTTACTTGCTTCGTAGCCTACTAGTTTATGATATTGTATGTTTATGTTAAATAAGCTAGGTGGGGATAATATGGAAAAGAGAAGATTACGTGCACTTTTTACAGATTTTAAATATTATGCGATGATTTTATTAGCAGTTAGTGTATTTTTATATATTGGTGTTGTATTGCCGAATGAAGGAACTAGCGAATGGCGTGATATAATCTTGATGGTTTCAACGCTCATCTTCTTAGCGGCATCGTTTACTTGTTTTAAGGTCTCATTGAAATATAAAAAACAATATGAAAAGCTTGAAGAGTAAAAAACGGCTGATGTTATAGTCGTTTTTTTATTTTTACTTACTTTAGACTTGACTGCCTGTTTATGTATAGCTTCCTCGTAATCCAACTTTTAGCTCCTTTATAGGCTATGGAAAATTCAGAATTTTACAACTTTTTAAAAGTTCATTTACAGAAATGGTAAAAGAGGATATAATTACCAAGAAGAAAACAAAGGAGGTCGTTTATGATGAAATCAGTTAAAAATATGGTAACAGTAAATCTAGAATTTCATAATAACCATCTAATCGACCAAGTTGTTGAATTCTCAATTTAATGTGATTTAAAATAATTGATCATTGAGCCGCAGGTTGAGTCGAAAATGCTTGTGGCATATCTATATCTAAAACGTCACAGGCTGTCCTGTGGCGTTTTTATTTTAAAATTCCCTCTATAAAGACAGTTTGTGACGATGGCAACAAATTTGGTTTAGTATCTTTTAAGGAGGTGATACAATGACGATCAATTTATTTTTTATTACATTATCATTGACAATTTCAAAGCGTGTACAATCAAAAGATAAATATGAAAGAGATCTTGAAGTACAAGAAAGAATGGAACAATCGAAAGATTATCTATTTAAGAATGGAAATATGTAATTGAATGTGTAAAAAATATTGGGAGGCGATGTTAATGCTAAGAAGAGAGTTATTAATTCACTTAATTGTTGAGAAGGACACTGCCTAGCTTGGTATAGAAATATAGGGAAGAGATATAATCTCTTCCCTTGTTTTATTACCGATTTTTTTTATTTCTTTTTTCCTTTTCAGCACGATAAAATTCGTGAAACATTTTCATGAGAGCTCTTTTTTCGATTCGAGAAACATAACTTCTGGAAATACCTAATTCCTTTGCGATTTCTCTCTGGGTTTTTTCTTCTTTTAAATCTAAGCCAAACCTTCCGATAATGACTTCCTTTTCACGACCATCTAAAAT
>NZ_CADEPK010000235.1 GCF_902829255.1 Metabacillus niabensis
AAATATAAGCTTGTCCAATTGATCAATATAAAGATGCAAACAAGTTTCACTTTATCACCTATACTATTTTCAGAATAACTTCTCTTTCCATTTACAAAAATGAGTTGACTACTTATTAGTCAACTCATTTCGATAATCCGTACTTATTAACAGACGTTATGCTGCTTTGTTTTTATTATAAATATCGAATGCAACAGCTGCTAATAAAACTAACCCTTTAATTCCTTGTTGCCAGTCAACACCTAAACCTAATAAGGACATCCCGTTATTCATAATCCCCATAACGAGACCACCAATAATTGCTCCAGGTACAGTTCCTATTCCACCGTAAGCAGATGCTCCTCCAATAAAGCAAGCTGCAATGGCATCAAGTTCAAATAGGTTACCAGCTTTTGGTGTAGCCGCATTTAAACGGGCTGCAAAAAGTAAGCCTGATAATGCAGATAAAACACCCATATTCACAAATACCCAAAATGTCATCCGTTTTGTTTTAATCCCTGACAATTGAGCAGCCTTCTCATTTCCACCAATTGCATAGACATGTCTACCAGCTTTGGTTTTATTCGTAATAAATGTATAAAGGACAATTAATATCGCTAAGATGATTAAAATATTTGGAATTCCTTCATATGCAGCTAGAACATATGTGAATACATTTAACACGGCAACCATACCGATAAGCTTTAAAATAAACAATCCTTTTGGCTGAACATCAAATTGGTATTTTACTTGTGTGCTTCTAGCTCTCAGCTGAGTAATGATAATGATGACAGATAACACAATACCAATGATAATTGTTAATAGATGTAAGGATGAGCCACCACCAATATCAGGAATAAATCCAGAGCTTATCTTTTGGAATGATTCCGGAAATGGAGCAATTGATTTTCCTTCTAGGACAATCATTGTTAAGCCTCTAAAGAGAAGCATACCAGCTAACGTTACGATAAATGCTGGGATTTTTACATAAGCTATCCAAAAGCCTTGCCAAGCTCCAATCAATGCACCGACTAATAATGATACGATAACCGCAACAAACATTGGCATTTCATAATTTACCATTAGAATGGCCGCAACCGCCCCAACAAAGGCTGCAACTGATCCGACCGATAAGTCAATATGCCCCGTTATAATAACCAATACCATTCCGACAGCTAAAACTAATATATAGCTATTTTGTAAAATCAAATTCGTAATATTTAAAGGTTTCAACAACAGTCCATTTGTTAAAATCTCGAAAAGAACCATAATGAATACTAAAGCAATAATCATACTATATTGTCTCATATTATTGCGGAGCAATGATTTAAAAGGAGATTCATTGCCTAAACTCGGTTGATTGTTTTGAATTGGTGTTTGCATGAAAATTACCCCCTTACCTTACTTTTAGTCATATAAGTCATTAGAACTTCTTGATTTGCTTCCGCTCTTGTCACTTCACCGGTGATCCTACCTTCATTTAACGTATAAATTCGATCACACATCCCTAATAGCTCAGGAAGCTCTGACGAAATCATTAAAATTCCTTTACCCTCACTCACTAACTCATTGATGATCGTGTAAATCTCATATTTTGCCCCAACATCGATTCCTCGTGTTGGCTCATCTAAAATTAAGATATCAGGCTCAGAATAAATCCATTTACTAAGAACAATTTTTTGCTGGTTCCCACCGCTAAGATTTCCTGCCTTTTGAAAAATACTTGGTGTTTTAATTCGCAGCTTTTTACGATATTCTTCAGCTACTGAAATTTCCTTATTTCTATCTAAGATAAAGTTTTTCGAAATTTTATTAAGGTTTGGGAGTGATATATTTTGTTTAATATCGTCGATTAAAATTAAACCGTTTCCTTTTCGGTCCTCAGAAACATAGGCTAAGCCATTATTTATTGCTGTTGCAACATCAGGTATTTCGACCTGCTTACCATCCTTAATGATTTCTCCACTTATCTTTTTCCCGTACGTTTTACCAAAAATACTCATTGCAAGCTCTGTACGTCCTGCTCCCATTAATCCCGCTATCCCAACAATCTCTCCTTGGCGAATATGAAGGTTCACATCGTCAATGACCTTTCGTTCTGTGTGTAACGGATGGTACACATTCCAATTTTTCACTTCAAATATTGTCTTCCCTATTTTTGGTGTTCTCTCTGGATAACGATTTGTTAAATCTCTTCCAACCATTCCTTTAATAATTCGATCCTCATTGACCTTATCTTTTTTCACATCCAATGTTTCAATTGTTTGGCCATCGCGAATAATTGTTATTGAATCAGCAACCTTCTCAATTTCATTTAATTTATGAGAGATAATAATTGCTGACATCCCTTGCTCTTTAAACGCTAATAGTAGATTCAATAAATTTTCACTATCATCTTCATTTAACGAAGCAGTTGGTTCATCAAGGATAAGCAGCTTTACTTCCTTTGATAATGCCTTTGCTATTTCTACTAGCTGCTGCTTTCCAACCCCAATTGAATCTACTTTTGTATTAGGTGATTCCTCCAAGCCAACTTTTTTCAGCAACTCTCTCGTTTTCATCGATGTTACATTCCAATTAATTACACCGCTTTTAGCAATTTCATTACCGAGAAAAATATTTTCTGCAATCGATAGTTCTGGGATTAACGCCAATTCCTGATGGATAATGACGATACCTAATTCCTCACTCTGCTTAATATCCTTAAACGTGCAAACTTGATTTTGAAAGAGAATATCTCCTGTATACGTACCATAAGGATAAACACCGCTTAATACCTTCATTAAGGTTGATTTCCCTGCCCCGTTTTCTCCACATAACGCATGGATTTCTCCTTCGCGGACCTTTAAATTAACATTATCGAGAGCTTTTACCCCGGGAAATTCTTTTGTAATGTTTCGCATTTCTAATATGATGTTTGACATCTTTTCATTCACCTACTCTCCCTTATTGTCCAAGCTGCTCCTTCGTATAATAGCCACTATCTACTAAAACAGACTCATAGTTTGTAATGTCAACAGAAACTGGGTTTAAAAGATAAGCAGGAACGATTTTTTTCCCGTTATGATATGTTTCTGTATCATTTACCTCCGCTTCTTTTCCATTCAGAAGTGAATCCGCCATTTCTACAGCCTTCTTAGCTAGTTCACGTGTATCTTTAAAAACGGTTTGTGTTTGTTGTTTATTAATAATCGATTTGATTGATGCAAGCTCAGCATCCTGTCCTGTTATGACAGGCATCGGCTTTTCAGCACTTCCATAGCCAATACCTTTTAATGAGGAAATGACTCCAATGCTTATTCCATCATATGGTGAAAGAACAGCATCAACTCGTTCTGATGAGTAATATGCACTAAGTAAATTATCCATCCGTGATTGTGCAAGTGCTCCATCCCATCTTAATGTAGCTCCTTGATTAAACTTTGTTTGATTACTTCTTACGACTAGCTTGCCTGATTTAATATAAGGTTCAAGAACTGACATCGCTCCATCAAAAAAGAAGTAAGCATTATTATCATCAGGAGAACCGGCAAAGATTTCGATATTAAACGGACCATCCTTTTCCTTTAAGCCTAGCTTTTCTTCGATATAAGTTCCTTGTAAAACTCCAACCTTGAAATTATCAAATGTTGCATAATAGTCGACATACTCGCTATGTTGAATTAAACGGTCATAAGAGATAACCTTTATTCCGGCTTTGTTAGCACGTTCTAAAACACTTGTCATACCAGAACGGTCATCAATCGGTGCAATAACGAGAACATCAACACCTTTTGTAATCATATTTTCGATTTGTGCTGTCTGATTTTCGATAACATCCTCCGCATACTGTAAATCTGTTTTATACCCTAGCTCTTCAAATAATCTTTTCATGTTTTCGCCATCATTGACCCATCTCTCAGATGATTTCGTAGGCATTGAAATACCAATATACCCCTTTGTTTCACCATTCACCTCATCTATCCCACAGCCTGATAATGCAATAAGTAAGATAAATACTAAGAAAAATGTAAACGATTTCTTTTTCACGTGTGCCTCCCCCTTTCTCCTTAACTAGCAAAAGATCTCACTTTAATGTAAGTGCTATCATTTTGCTAATCAATAAAGCTGTTAAGAAATTACTAAAAATATACCATCAAAAAAATAGTAGGTCTTTTCAATAAAATAACTATTTTTATAAAAAATTAACTTTTATTTAAACGCTTTCATTACTTTTTTTGTAAAAATCATTAAATCGTGAGTTCAACGGCAAAAAGGCTTAGAGAATATCTTCGCTAAGCTCGTTTCCTACATTCATTTTATCTATCCTAATTTCCTTGTAGAGTAGAAAACAGGAATTAGATATTGCCTTCTTGTCCTCGGTTTTCAGGGTGTTCCACCTTACTAAGCCAGACAGGAGGGCTGTTTCTTTTCCTGCTTCCCCTCATCAATTCCGTACGTGAGGTTTTCCCTCATACGGCTTTCCGATGTTCTTCTTCTTTGGCTTTACGTACTTCTCTTACTTAGCTAATTTCACAAGTTTGTGTTGGGCCATTTTAATTACTTGACCCATTTTACTATGCTTGTGTCGTGTATTTCGTTTCTTGTTCCAAAACAATGTTAATCTTTCGATTACATACCAATCAATTCGATTTAGCCATCTTTTGGCGATTGGTGAAATGAGATAGTAATTCATGAATCCTTAGGGGTCCTTCCCTAAACAACGTTATGTTGTCGTTGCCATCATCGGTAGTATGACCCCCTCCGACTCCCTCTTATCCATCCACCATTTCGTTTTCACTTATAGGTTTCTGCTTTACCTCGTAAGAAAGGTGATAAGGAGGGTCTCCCCAGTTCCATTAACTACTTTCCTAACATGTCGTTCCCCATACCCCGAGAGATTCTTGGGTGCTGCTCTTCCAAATTCTTCACACCTTCCTTGGTCTTCGCCCAAATTCACCAGGCTCGACATCTCCTTGTCCTCATATGGAGGTTTCTTTTGACGAGGCGGCAGGATTCACTTTATGTTACAACCTGTTAGGTTGCTCGCACTCTTGTAAGAGTTACTTTGTCACAGGGCTTCAACCTTAGGATTTCTCCACCAGTTGCCTGTCAGCTACCGAGCGTTTTGGCACTTACTCGGATTGGACTTTCACCAATTAGCAATTAACGGCTTGCTGGGCACGCTAAATACAAAAAAGGGGTAGCAGCTACCCCTTTCACAATAATATTAATTTCGTGGATCTACATAATCAGGATAATCAGTAATAATTGCATCAACATTCATTTCAAAAAGAAAGTCTGCTGCTTCTTGACTTCTTACCGTCCATGAGCCAATTTTCATACCAAGAGAATGAACTTGATTCACTAATTCTTCTGTAACAATACCATAGCTTGGGTTAAACCAATCTGCATAAGTAGAAAATTCTTGTAATGCTTCTGCTGTTGTATCTGCTCTGTTAGAAGTTAATACACCAACTGGAACCTTAGGAAGAAGGTCGTTTACCTTTTTCATCGATTCAAAATTAAAAGACTGTATAATGATTTTTTCGTTTTGTGGCTTATCTAGATTTCGTTCCTTTAATGCCTTTGCTACTTGCTCTTCAATTCCAGGATAAAGCTCTGGAGTCTTTAATTCTATTAAAATTCCAACCTTCCCATGGTAACGCTCTAATATCTCTTCAAATGTTGGGATTTGCTCTCCAACAAATTGTTCTCCTTTCCAGCTACCCGCATCAAGACTTCTTAGCTGATCAAATGTTAAATCGCCAACTTTTCCTGTTCCATCTGTTGTCCGATCGACTGTCGTGTCATGGATTAATACTAATTTGCCATCTTTACTTCTTTGCACATCGATTTCAATATAATCGGCTTTCATCTCAACAGCTAAATCAAATGCAGCAATTGTATTTTCAGGTGCATAACCTGTTGCTCCACGGTGTGCTACATTATCCACCTGTTTTCTTTCGCCAACTGTTGGACTTTCTGCAAAAGCTTGATTGAACGAGCCGAATAATAATGAAAAAGCAACCCCTGCACCTACTAATAATTTTTTGCTCATTTTCTTCATCTCCTATTCTATATTGTGTACAAATTAATTCTAGAAATAGTATGTTGAGCTAGTTAGTAGAAATATTTAAAGATTGATGAAGATTATGTTAACAAAATTCCATCTAATTC
>NZ_CADEPK010000236.1 GCF_902829255.1 Metabacillus niabensis
CGTAAAATACATATAAACTATCAAAACTATGCGAAAAAGTTATAAAGACTTACGGCTTATTCGCTTGAACATATTTAATAAATGCTCTTGCTGCAAAAGAAAGATATTTATTCTTTTTGTAAATAAGCACTACTTCCCAATCAATAGATGGATAGGATATCGAAATCGCATGCACGTTTTCATTATTAAATCGACTCACCATCGACCGCGGAATAATTGAGATCCCCACCTGTGTTGCTACCATCTCACCCATGATGTCCCATAAGGAGCTTTTAAAGGCAATCTTCGGTTCAAACCCAGACTGAACACATGCTCTCTTCACTACATCATGGAGGACATAATCCTCTGTTAAAAGAATAAATGATTCATGTTTTAATTCTGCTAGATGTACTGATTCTTTTTCAACGAGCCAATGTTCATTATCGACGATGACAACTAATTCCTCAGATAACAAAGGGATGATTTCAAATAGCTCAGTGTCAACCGGCATTACGGTAACTCCTAAATCAATCTCTCCTTGTTTTACCTTACGTGTTAATTGTTTTGCACTAAATTGAACCATATCAATATCAATTTGCGGATATTTGCTTTTAAATCCAGCAAGTATTTTAGGAAATAGTAATACACCTATTGAAGGCATTAATCCCATATGTATCGTTCCTTTTTCCATATGAACCAGCTCATCAACAGAAGAATAAACATCCTCTACCGACTGTATAATTTTCAAGGCCTGCTCATAAACAATCCTTCCTACATCAGTAAGCTCAATTTTCCTCTCTGAGCGATCTAATAAAGTCACCTTCAGCTCATCCTCAAGATTTTTAATCAACTTGCTTATCGATGGCTGAGAAACAAGCAAAATATGCGATGCTTTTGTAAAGCTTTTTTGTCTAGCTACCTCTACAAAATACTTAAGCTGTTGAAGATCCATTTATTCATCCCTTCAATCTATTTTTCTACTTTTCTATTTTTATAAAAAAACCTTAGTCATGTTGATATTCAAGCCTACCTGTAATTTAGCTGTTTTCTTTTGGAAATAACAAAAAAAGAACTTTATTCTATTTTAAATGACTTTATGATTCAAGAACATTTAATTCGCTCTTTTTACCTTATCTAATAATCTAAATGAATAGCAAAAAGACATGCGTTGAATAGCCTCTTTTATTGAGAATGCACTTTACTAAAAATGAAACCCTTCAAATTTAAATGGTTTTGCTTAAGTACATATCACGACAAACTATATGCTATAATTTATAGGGCGAAATAAAAAATAGAGGTGACATTCTTGCCAATACATGTTGTATTATATCAACCAGAAATTCCGGCTAATACTGCAAATATTGCACTTACTTGTGCCGCAACGAAAACTGCCTTGCATTTAATTAGACCACTTGGCTTTTCAACAGATGAAAAAATGATCGAACGAGCAGGTTTAGATTACTGGAAGTCTGTAAACATAATGTACTATGACTCATTAGAAGACTTTTTCGCGAAAAATCAAGGTGAGTTTTACTATATTGAAACATATGGTACAAAAACACATTCATCCTTTGATTTCAGTGATAGGGAAAAGGAGCATTATTTTATGTTTGGTAAAGAAACGACTGGTTTACCAAAGGATATACATGAAAAAAATAAAGGTCATTTTTTAAAGATACCAATGAATGATAAGGTTCGTTCATTGAACCTTTCGAATACAGCGGCAATATTAGTCTATGAGGCGATGCGCCAACAAGGATTTCCCGATTTAACTTAAAAAATCTTCCGTCTTGGAAGATTTTTTGTTGGTTTTCCATGCAGATATTGTCTAATTAGGTAAGAAAACGTGATATCGTTTAATTGTGGTATTGCTTCATATAATTTTAGCAATACTTCACAATCTCCATTAGAAAACATAATAAATAAAATAAACTCTATTAAAAATAATCTATCATCTTACCTTATTTTTATTTTTTATAGACCATATTACGACTGGTATCAATAATAGAGATAAGATTCCTCCAATAAAGGATAATGTTGCATAACTTGAACCCGCCACAACCATTCCAGACAATACTCCTCCAACAGCCCCTGACAATGCAATTAAAACATCCACTGTTCCTTGCGTTTTAGCCCGCGAAGATGTTTCAGTTGAATCAACAATAAGCGCAGTCCCACTTATTAGGCCAAAATTCCATCCTAATCCTAGTAAACAAAGAGCAATTACTAGAAGAACCATCGAATCACCTGGTGCGAATGCTGATACTAAACCTGCTAGAAGCAATGTAGCTCCAGAGGCAATGGCCATTGTAGTACGTCCAAGCTTATCAACTAATACACCTGTAACCAATGAAGGTAGATACATCGCCCCTATATGAAACCCAATCACAACACCTACTTCACCCAAACCATGACCGTGATGTCTCATATGAACTGGTGTCATCGTCATGATGGCAATCATAACAATTTGCGTAAGAACCATAATTGTCGCACCAACGATAACACCTCTTTTGTCCCCGTTTTGTTCCATATCAGTTGAATGGTCATTACTAATACGTTCTTGGTTAGAAGCTTCAATTGCTTTTGCAATAACTAATGGATCTGGACGAAGCATCACAAAAAGTACAAGACCAGCTAAAATATATGCTACTGCTGATAAAATGAAAGGACCAGCTAATGATGGAACACCGATAGAAACGGCAAAATCCCCCATCACATTAACTAGATTCGGTCCTGCCACTGCACCAAATGTTGTAAAAACCATTGTCATACTAACAGCTGTTGCCCGCTGTTTATTGTTAGCTAGATCCGTCCCCGCATATCGAGCTTGTAGGTTTGTCGCTGTTCCTGCACCATAAATAAGGAGTGAAGCAAATAAGAGGAATACGCTATTTATAATTGCTGCAAGTATGACTCCTATTGCACCAAGTCCACCGATCATAAAACCGACTGTTAAACCAGTACGACGACCGTAACGTTGAGAAAGTCTTCCAACAAATAAGGCAGCTCCTGCAGATCCTAAAGTGAATAATGCAGAAGGAAGTCCAGCAAACGCATCTGTACCGAGCATTTGCTGGGCTAACAGTGCTCCGACAGTCACTCCTGCCGCTAACCCTGCCCCACCAAAAATTTGTGAAATACTCACAATGAATAATGTGCGGTTGTATAATGCTTTTTGTTTCTCTGGAGAACTAGTATAGCTTTGTAACCAAGCTGTTTGAAGGTCCATTGCTTTTACACTTTCTTTCTGCAGCATAATTTCCCCCTACCCTTCTCAAATTTCTACTCATCTGTAACTTGATTTGAATCATCATAACACGCACAAAAAAGCCATACAATATAATAATTGTATGGCGAACAATATATTAAGCAATTTCATCTAGTAAACGTTTAAGAATACTCAAGCCTTGTTCAAGCTCATCGATGGTTTTTGGTGCACAAACAGAAACTCTTACAGCCCGATCTGGACAACTATTTCCCACCACAAAACGTTCAGCAGCATACACTTGTACTCCCTGCTTGGCAGCTAATGCTTCAAATTCAGCACCTGAAAGATTTCCTGGTAAAAGCAGCCACCGAAAGATGCCTGTCTCAACACCTAGACAAGTATAGTCTGCCAAATAGCGATCAACGACTTGGTTTCTGCGAATTGTTTGTTCCTGGTGACTCTCGATTAAGACTTCAAATTGGTTCGATACAATCGTACGTGCTGTTAGTTCTGCTAATAATGGTGAAACGGTTATATTTAAATTATAAAGTGCCTTTGAAATGGGCTCCTTAAATTGACTAGGCACTGAAACATAGGCTAGTCGTAATCCTGGTGCTAATGACTTTGATAAGCTCGCAATATAAATAACCTGTTCTGGTGCAAATGATGCGATTGCTGGTAGTGGTTGTTTGCTGAGAAGATGGTATGAAGCATCTTCAATAACAAACTGATTATATGTTTTGGCAATTGCTGCAATCATTTTACGATTTTCAACAGACATAAAGGTAGCTGTAGGATTATGATAGTCTGGAATCAAGTAAATGCCTTTGATGTTGTCATTTTTACAAGCATATTCAAAGGCCGCTGGATTCATTTCATCGTTCACTGATTTTATCGGTACTAATTGCACACTAAGCATTGCTGCAACAGTTTTCAAACCAGGGTATGTATGATGATCAACACCGATGCGATCTCCTGGTTTACAAAGCCCTGCTAGTGTTGCAGCAATCGCATTCTGGCCACCATTTGCAAATAAAATGCGATCAACTGTCGGTTCAAACCCACCTCTTCGAATCAGCTTAATAGCAGCATCCTTTTGCCAAAGACTTTCACCTGCTCGACCGTATCCAAACCATTTTTCATAATTTGCCTCCTGCAGCATGCTTTTTAATTGATATAGCAGTGGTTCAAAAGAATCATTATCTGGCAGAGTTGCTCCCATTTCAATTAAGTGCTTCGGCTTTTTATCTTCAAGCAAATACGCATTCGATAACGCATCATATGATACAAAGGTGCCACTTCCAACGGTTGCACTTAACAATCCCTTTAACTCACACACTTTAAAAGCTTTAGAGATGGTACTTACATTTAAATCTAAATAATCAGCCAGCTCTCTCTGTGGCGGAAGCTTTGTTCCAGGCAATAAAACTCCGCTTACGATATCCTGTTCCAATTGCCCCGCAAGTGCTTGATAAATAGGCCTTTTCGTTTTATCAATCGATGGCTTCCAGCTCATCGGATAGTTTTCAAAAGAATTAATTGGCATGATGATACGCATCCTTTTTTCACACAATTATATGATGGGGACTGTTTATAAAACAATTTTAATTTAATAACATCTATTCGCGGAATTGGTGTACCGCTTCTTTAGAAATCGTTTTATTTCATAATCCCTTATCTGTGATACTATATGATTAGCTCCTTGAAAGGAATGGATTTTATGAAGAAAGCAGACAAGTTAGCCTCCTAAATTTTAATAAATATTAACTTTAGGAGGCGTATAAATTGAACTTTCATAAAATTGATTTAGACACTTGGAAGAGAAAAGAGATCTTTCAACATTTTTTGAACCAACAAACGACTTTTAGCATAACTACAGAGCTTGATATAACGGTTTTATACCAAAATATCAAACAAAACGGATATAGATTTTATCCTGCATTTATTTTTTTAGTCACAAGCGTAGTAAATACAAACACAGCTTTTAGAACGAGTTACAACAGTGAGGGTGAATTAGGCTATTGGGATAGATTAAACCCTGTATACACTATTTTTGATGATCAATCAAAAGAATTTTCAGGTATTTGGACTCAAGCAGAAAAAGACTTCAAACAATTTTATCATGATTACCTTTCTGACGTAGAAACGTATAATGGTTTAGGCAAGCTTTTTCCGAAAACACCCATTCCTGAAAATACCGTTTCTGTCTCTATGATTCCATGGACTTCATTTACTGGATATAACTTGAATATTCAACATAACGGTAATCACTTACTTCCTATTATAACGGCAGGGAAATTCATTAAAAAAGGTGATTCCATTTACTTACCGGTATCTTTACAGGTCCATCATTCTGTTTGTGACGGTTATCATGCAGGATTGTTTATGAATACATTACAGGAATTAGCACATCGTTCTAGTGACTGGCTTAAATAATGTTAACAAACAAACCGACTGTACTCTATACAGTCGGTTTTCCTCATGTGTCTAATAATACCTTCAATAAAACGCTCATCATTTCTGGAGTGTACTCAAACTAAAAATTTCAACTTGCTTTGTTTACGAACGAAAAAGAGTAGTGAGCAACTCCTTTCCTGTTCATGCACCTATTCATATGCCACTGCTATTTAGATTATTTTTTTCCCTTTCCCACTTCTGCATATTTCATTTCATTTACTTCTAAAACGTTCCATCCACTTCCATCATATTCTAGCTTTGTTACACTGCCATTTTCGAAGCTTCCAGCTGGTAATTTACTAATATCAATTTGAGCAAGGATAGTTCCCATTGTTATTCCGTGCGAAACGACTAAAACATTCCCTCCGCCATTTTGATATGCTTCATCTGCTATTGCCTTAAATTCTGTATAGGCCCGATCCTTAAGCTCTTCATAACTTTCTGCTTCTTTAGATGGATCAATTTCCGAAACGGCATTCATTATCTTTTCAATAGGATTGCCACCGCTAGCTAAAAGCTCTTCTTGGCTTTTATAACCTAAGTGTTTAGCAGCATCCCCCCACATAACTTCATTTTTTTCTCCTTCATAAATTCCAAAATACCCTTCACGAATTCCTTGCTTTTGAACTAACTCTAAGTCTTTTGCATCAGTTTGATTTTCTTCTAAAATCATATTTGCTGTTTGGATTGCTCTACCACTGTCACTTGAATAAGCGGCAGTAAATGGTATATCGGCTAATCCTTTCCCGACATTATGAATTAACTCTTCCCCCTCAGAAATAAGTGGTCCATCTGCCCAACCTTGAGCACGATCCGTGTTATTTAATATTGTTTTACCATGACGAACCAGATAAATCGTCACTTTCCCTGGTTCTTTTTGCTCTTCTGATCCTTTATTTTTATCTCCATTAGAGTTCTCGGTTACATTTTGATTTAAACTTCCACAAGCTACTAAATTAACAATCATCATCATTATGAATACTAAAAAAATTTTTCTTTTCATTTCCCGTGTTCCCCCATCCAATTATGTTTTCGTTTCTAGCAAATTATTTCAAGAAAATTATGGAAGGCACCACCTCCTTTCTAACAAAAAAAACCTGATCTGAAATGAAGGCACAAATTTCCCGTGCTTCAAATCAGATCAGGTTATGCCCTATTAAGGTAACATTCCTGTATTAGAT
>NZ_CADEPK010000237.1 GCF_902829255.1 Metabacillus niabensis
TGTTACTGTAATATGACTTGTTTGTTTTATTTCTAGTAACTCTTTTTTTTTTGTGTTGTGTTTTGTAGATGTTGGGGTGTGTAGTCTTCTTTAGGAGTTTTTTTTTTTTTAATGATACGGCGACCACCGAGATCTACACAAGGAGTATCGTCGGCAGCGTCAGATGTGTATAAAGAGACAGTGATATTATATTCCGCTAGATGGTGGTTAGGACTTGCTTTGAGCATTTTACCTTGGCTGCTATGGTGGAAAATACATAACAAAAATTATACAGGTGATCTTCTTAGAGCAGGTTTTTTTATGGCGATCATTTCTTTAATTCTTGATTCTATAGGACTTCAATTAGGTTTATGGATTTATCCATATAATATGTTTCCTTTTATTACAGGATATTTCCCATGGGACCTTACTTTACTACCTGTATCTATCATGTTCTTCATTGAATATAAATCTAAATGGTCACCTTTATTCAAAGGAATATTGTATGGATTATTTGCTGCTTTTATCGGTGAACCAATTGCAATGGCATTAGATTTATATAAGCCTGTCCATTGGAGTAATTTTTACTCTTTTCCTATATATATTTTGTTATTTCTATTATCAAACAAAATCGCAAAGTTATAAGGGTGACTAAGGAGTTAAGACATTTATTAATATACTGTTTCCTCCCTTTTAATAGAAATTAAACCTCTAATAATAAAAGAAGGGCAAAACACTGATAAATCATGTGTTTTGCCCTTAAATATTTTACATAACCCGCTTGAACATTTTTTCCATCTCATATGTCGAGTAATGAATAATAATCGGTCTACCATGTGGACATGTAAACGGATCAGAGGTTTTCCTTAACGTTTCAAGTAAAGCGAATATTTCATCGTTTCGCAAATGATGATTTGCTTTAATTGATGCTTTGCAGCTCATCATGATTGCCGCTTCTTCACGAAGCTTTTTTATATCGATTTTTCGCTCGTCTAATACTTGTTGAATAATTTCTTCAATCGTTGAGGATTCCTCACCCTTTGGAAACCATTGAGGGTGTGAACGCACAATATAACTATTTCTCCCGAATGGCTCTAAAAAAATGCCAACACGTTCTAGGATGTCTAAATGTGCTTCAATAATGACAGCTTCGTCTGTGGAATATTCAAACGTTAATGGAACTAACAATTCTTGAACCTCAGAATGAACTTCTCCAACTTTCTCGCGATAAAATTCATATTTAATCCGTTCTTGTGCAGCATGTTGATCTATAATATATAACCCTGTCTCATTTTGCGCTAAAATATACGTTCCATGCATTTGACCGATCGGATACAACGGCGGTATTCGTTCTTGCAAAACCTGACTTGTATTTTCTTCATGCATTTTTTCATCTAAATTAATATGTTGCTCATCTGAGATTGAATCCTCTTCTTGATTATTGAAAACTACCTCTTGATCTTCCTGTACAAATACTTGCTCAACATCTGGTGTATAGACGATCCTTTCTGTTTCAGAAGAAAGCGGGACGTTTAACTCGTTTTGTTCAATAGGCTCTTGTTGTTGAACAATATTTTGTCGCTGTTGGATCGGTTCCTTAAGCCCTGTGCTTTCTTCGCTACTACTAAAATGGTCAAACGTAAACTGTTGTTGTTCATCCAAACTTTTTACCTTTTGAGCCTTTGGTATTTCAACAGAAGGTATTAATTGCTCATTGCGGAAGACATCACGAATTCCGTTTGTGATTAGCTCATTTAATTCAGCTTCCTTACTGATTCTTACTTCAAGCTTTGATGGATGAACATTTACATCAACAAGGATTGGATCCATTTTAATTTCTAAAAAGACGATTGGATAGCGTCCGATCGGTAGCAACGTATGGTAACCTTCCTGAATCGCTTTAACTAGCGGATAATTCTTGATGAATCTTCCATTTATTATGGTCGAAATATAATTTCTTGATGCTCTTGTAATCTCAGGTAAAGCCACATAACCGTTTACTTCAAAGTCTAATGATTCAATCGTTAATTTCTTCATTTTTTTCGCTATCGCTAATCCATAAATAGCTGCTAAAACTTGACGAACATCACCATTACCTGTTGTATGCAATATTTTTTTTCCATTATGAATCAGTCTAATCGATACTTCCGGATGAGCTAGCGCGATTCGATTCACAATATCTGTAATATTCCCTAGCTCTGTATGGACAGTTTTCATATATTTTAATCTAGCTGGTGTGTTGAAAAATAGATTTCTAACCGTTATATCAGTTCCCTTTCGACTATTCGTTGAAACATGTTTTTCAACCTTACCACCTGTTAAAATAATGTTCGTACCTGGACCATTTCCTGTACTTGTTTTCATATCAAGTAAAGAAACGGAAGCAATACTTGGTAGTGCCTCACCACGGAAGCCTAAAGTTCGGATCCTAAATAAATCATTTTCATCTTTAATTTTACTTGTAGCATGTCGATGAAAAGCATTTAGACAATCATCAGGTTCAATCCCATCACCATTATCGATAATTCGGATTTTCCCTAAGCCCGCTTCTTCAATTTCGATTTCAACAACTGTACTATTGGCATCAATTGCATTTTCCAATAATTCTTTAACAACAGATGCAGGTCTTTCTACAACCTCACCAGCTGCTATTTTATTTGAAAGCTGCTCATCTAAACGAATGATTTTCCCCACTTGTTTCACCACCTTATGACAATACTAAATAACTATTTTACTTTTTTCTGTAACTTATATAGTTCATTCATCGCGTCCAATGGAGTCATTTCTAACAGATTCATCGTTTTTAATATCTCTAGAGCAGCCTTTTCCTTCTTAGAGAAGGCATGGACATTATGTTGTTTCTCTATGTTTACTTGATTCTCATCAAATAACGAAAGTTGTGAATCAAATACAACCTCATTCGATTTAACACTTTTCACTTCAACTGAATTTGGTTCCTTTTTCCCTTCTTCAAGGACTTTTAATATTTCCTTAGCACGTTTAATTAAAGGATTTGGTAAATCGGCTAGCTCAGCTACATGGATACCGTAGCTTTTATCTGCTGCACCTTCTTCAATTTTGTGTAAAAAGACAACCTTTCCGTTTTCTTCAATTGCTTTCACGTGAATATTTTTTAAAGAAGCTAGTTGCTCTTCTAGAATCGTTAATTCATGATAATGTGTTGAAAAAAGTGTTTTCGCACCAATATGCTCATGAATATATTCAATTATCGCTTGTGCCAACGCCATGCCATCATAGGTAGAGGTTCCTCTTCCGATTTCATCAAAAAGAATTAAGCTTTGACTTGTTGCATGTGTAATTGCGTTTTTCGCTTCAAGCATCTCAACCATGAATGTACTTTGACCTGAGATTAAATCATCAGCAGCTCCAATTCTTGTAAAGATTTGATCAAATATTGGCAATACTGCCTCAGAAGCTGGTACATAACAGCCAATTTGAGCTAAGATCGCCGTTAATGCTACCTGTCGCATGTACGTACTTTTCCCTGACATATTTGGTCCTGTAATCAACAGCATTTTCCGCTCATCATTAAATACACAATCATTCGGCACATATTCCTGTGCGTCCAGCACTTTCTCGACTACTGGGTGACGACCATCCTTTATGATTAGCTCCCCAGAATGTGAGAAAATTGGCTTTGTATAATGTCTGTTTTCACTAATAGTAGCAAAGCATTGCAATACATCTAATTCACTTAGTCGTTTTGCTAATTTTTGCAATCTAGGAATATAGTCTTTTACTTGTTCTCTTATATCGACAAACAACTGATATTCGAGCTCAACAATTTTTTCTTCTGCCTCTAAAATTAACGTTTCCTTTTCCTTTAATTCAGGGGTGATGAAACGCTCAGCATTTGTTAATGTTTGCTTCCGTTCATATAATCCTTCCTCAAGTAAATGTAAATTCGCTTTTGTCACTTCAATGTAATAGCCAAAAACTCGATTATAACCAATTTTTAATGATTTGATTCCTGTTTTTTGACGCTCCTGCTGCTCAAGCTGGGCAATCCATGTTTTCCCGTTACGGCTTGCATCCCGGTATTGATCTAATTGGGAGTTAAATCCATCTTTAATAATATTTCCTTCTTTAACTGATAAAGGTGGATTTTCAACAATTGCTACATCAAGAAGCTTTGTAAGATCATCACAAGCATCCAAACGCTCTGATAGAAAATGTTCATTTTGTAATGATTGGCATAATTCGTCGATACTTGGAACTTGTTGGAGAGATTTTTTTAATTGAACTAAATCCCGAGCATTAACATTTCCAAATGCTACTCTTCCGGCTAAACGCTCCAAGTCATAAACCTCTTTTAGTAGATTTCGTAAATCCTCTCGTTCAAAATAATTCGCCAAAAAGGTTTCTACCATCGATAATCTTGCTTCAATTTGCTCACGATTAACGAGCGGTTTATCAACCCATTGCTTTAACATTCTTCCGCCCATAGCTGTTTTTGTTTCATCTAATAACCAAAGCAACGAACCTTTTTTTCCTTTTGAACGGATTGTTTCGGTTAGCTCTAAATTCCGCTTTGAATAAAGGTCAATTTTAAGTGAATGATGCAAGTAATACACGTTTACTTTTTGCAGATGGTCAAGACTACGCTTTTGTGTTCTTTCTAAATAGGAAAGTAACCTTCCAAATGTTTGCTGCAGCCTTCCATCTTGTAAATGAATAAAAATATCTTGAAAATTCTTTGGGGTTGTCTGTTCCTCATATGACAGTGTTGCTTGACAGCGCTCAACAATCTGTTTTTTCCATTCCTCAGAAAAATCAGCTGAAATAACAACTTCCTTCGTTCCTACAGAATAGATTTCATTTAATAATTCATCAAAGCTTGAGCATAACGCAACAAGATTTTCTCCTGTCGTCAAATCACTTAAGGCCAGTCCAAATTGTTGGTCAAAATATGTTACTGAAGAGATATAATTATTCTCCTTATCATGTATCCCTTTTCCATCCATGACAGTACCAGGTGTGATTAATTGAACAACCTCTCTTCTAACAACACCCTTCGCATGCTTCGGATCCTCTGTTTGTTCACAAATCGCGACCTTATAGCCCTTTTCAACTAATTGTTCGATATAATTAGGCGCTGAATGGTAAGGAACTCCACACATTGGAATTCTTTCGTCTCCTCCACCATCACGACTTGTTAACGTTATTTCAAGTTCCTGTGATGCCTTTAATGCATCCTGAAAGAACATTTCATAAAAATCACCTAGACGAAAAAATAAAAAGGCATCTTGATAATCTGCCTTTATCTTTAAATATTGTTGTATCATTGGCGTATAAGTTGCCATTTTTATCCTCCATTATCTCTAAACGTTCTCATAAAAAATCACAATCTATTATAACATAATTCTACAATCTCTTGTTATGAACGAAATTGCCAAAGTTTAAATCGATAGTAAAAAAGGAATAATAAATTAAATTTCCTACTTGCTTCTCACGTAACGTTAGGTTTTAAGATAGAACTAAGGAGAAGGGGACCCACTTCAATCCAAATGAAAGGAATTTCTTTTATGAAGCATAATTACTCAATTGGTGAGTTTTCAAAGAAAACAAACGTATCAATTCGGACATTGCATTACTATGATGAACTTAATATTCTAAAGCCATCATTTGTATCTGAAAAAGGGAGACGATTTTATTCTGACAACGATCTTATTGAACTTCAAAAAATCATTACGTTAAAGTTTTTAGGCTTTACATTGGAGGAAATAAAAACGTTGCTACGATCAAATAAGTGGAATTTACAAGATTCCTTGTCATATCAAAAAAAGGAAATGATGAAAAAGCAGCAGCAAATTGAAAAGATGATTAACACTCTTGACCGTGCATTACATCTTATTGATCAAAATAAAGAGGTTGATCCAGCTATATTCACATCATTAATAAATAATATACAAATGGAGGAAGAACAAAAGGAATGGCTAAAAACGATATTAAATGAAGATCGAGTTAACGAAATATATGAAATAAGCGATGAAAAGCAAAAAGAAATAGAAAAAATGTTCTTTAATATTACAGATAAACTAAAAAGATTATTCGGTACTTCCCCTGAAAACGATGAAGTACAAGCTGTTGTTGCTGAATATATAAAACTTGCAGAGGATGCAACCAATACATCGATACAAAAACTATTTGAAGAATTACCAGATGATATAGACGATGATCCATGGCTGTTCCCTTCACCATTTACAATTGAGGAAGAAGAATGGATTGCCCAAGCGTTTGAAATCTATTTGAAGA
>NZ_CADEPK010000238.1 GCF_902829255.1 Metabacillus niabensis
ACAGAGGCGTGGTTATATGGGGATCATTACAAATGGAGAGCCATGAGAGCAAATGGGATTTTAGAGGAATATATTACAGGTTCTGCAAGTGATTATGAGAAATTTTTAGCTTGGGCGAAAACAGTACCAATGACGATAGGAAATCCATTGTATAATTGGACTCATTTAGAATTACAACGTTTTTTTGGTATCAATGAAATATTAAATGAAAAAACTGCACCGATGATTTGGGAAAAAGTGAATCAATTATTAAGTCAAGAGGATTTTTCGGTAAGGGCTTTAATTAAAAAATCGGGTGTTGAAGTGATTTGTACAACTGATGATCCTGTAGATGAATTAGAATATCATCAAATGTTAAGGAAAGAGGAAAATTTTGATACAAAGGTATTACCAAGCTTCCGTCCTGACAAAGGATTGGAAATCAATCGAGATGGATTTGTTACATGGGTGGAAAGATTAGCGATCGTTTCTGGTAATGCAATCAATGATTATCATGATTTTTTATCCTCTCTAGAATCGAGGATTGAGTTTTTTCACGAATTAGGTGGAAGGGTATCGGATCATGCAATTGATGTCATGATGTTTACCGAAACGACTAAGGAAGAAGTAAATCAAATTTTCTGTAAGGCATTAAGCGGTGAAAAAATAACACTTGATGAGGAACAAAAATATAAATCGTTTACTCTCGTATTTCTTGGTGAAAAATATGCTAGCTTAGGATGGGCGATGCAGTTACATATTAATGCACTTAGAAATAATAATAAAAGGAAGTTAGCAGAACTAGGGCCTGATACAGGATTTGACTGTATGAATGATGATTTAATTGCAAAGCCTCTAGTTCAATTCCTTGACAGCTTAGAACAGAAGCATTCATTGCCAAAAACGATACTATATTCCCTTAATCCACGAGATAATCACGTATTAGCAAGTATCATTGGCAGTTTTCAAGGGGATGGAGTTCCAGGAAAAATGCAATTTGGTACAGCATGGTGGTTTAATGACCAGAAGGATGGAATGTTGGATCAAATGAAGGCTCTTGCAAATATCGGATTATTTAGTCAATTTATCGGTATGCTTACGGATTCTAGAAGCTTTCTTTCTTATACAAGACATGAATATTTTAGAAGACTAGTATGTAACTTGATAGGTGAATGGGTGGAAAATGGTGAAGTACCAAATGATCCTGACTTATTAGGAAGCATTGTAAAAGGGATATCATATGATAACGCGAGAAATTATTTTCAGTTTTCGAAGGTAACAGTATGATATTCTAGGTTAAAAGGATGTTTAAGGTAGGTTTATAATAAATGGCTGTAACGATAAAGGATATCGCTAAAATAGCGAATGTATCACATACAACAGTTTCACGGGCATTAAACAATAGCCCATTAATTAAAGAAAAGACAAAGAAGAAAATAATGGAAATAGCAAAGGAGCTTAATTATTCTCCAGATGTTCATGCTAGAAGCTTAGTCTTACAAAAATCCTATACGATCGGTTTATTTTTTACGAGTCTTTCTAATGGAACATCATCAAGCTTTTTAGCTGAAACGATTAAAGGAATCAATGATGTGATTGATAAAAACTATCATATTGTAATTAGAGGTACTGAGGATTATCATGATTATTCAGCAATCTCTAGTAAGAGGTTTGATGGAATTATTTTGATGAGTCAAAGTGACGCGGACAATACATTTATTGATGATGTTGTCAAAAAGGAGATTCCTCTAGTTGTTTTAAATCGTCATGTTGAGAACGAAAATATTGTTAACATCCTCTCAAATGATCGTGAAGGAGCTTTTCAAGCAGCTAATTTATTTATAGATTTTGGCCATACAAATATTGCGATTATTGAAGGGACTTCTCAATTTCGTTCATCTAAGGAAAGAAAATCTGGCTTTATTCAAGCACTAAAAGCGAAGAAGATTCCAGTTCGAAGTGATTATATGGTGCAAGCAAATTATGATATGGAAAGCGGTTATGAGGCAATGAAGAGGCTATTGGTATTGCAACAGCCTCCAACCGCTGTATTTTGTTCAAATGATGATATGGCAATAGGTGCAATGAAAGCAATCTATGAAGCAGGATTAACTGTACCAAATGATATGTCGATTATCGGATTTGATGATATAGGTTTTTCACAATATACGATACCTGCCCTTACAACAGTAAAACGACCTATTGAAAAGATAAGTCAAGTTGGAGCAGAAAAGCTAATGGCAATGATCGAAAAGGAAAAGTCACAAAAAAATCCGTGCTTTTTACCAACTCATCTCGTAAAACGCCAATCTGTGACGAGACCGCAAAGTTAATTAGAGGCCGCAAATTGCGGTTTGCTTTTCACAGTATTGTTAACGTGTGCATTAATAAAAGGAGGTATTCTATTGGAACAATTATCAGCTAATATCGTACAAAACGAGTATGAACAATATCCTGAAAGAGTTATCCAATTTGGCACAGGAAATTTCTTGAGAGCGTTTTTGGATTGGCAGGTCCATGTTATGAATCAACATCAATTATTTCGTGGTCGAATCGTTGTTGTCCAATCAACTAAAAGCGGAACAGTTCAAACGATTAATCAACAAGATGGATTATATACAATCTATTTGCAAGGAATAAAAGAAAATAATCCTGTGAGTGAACATGAGGTAGTAAAAAGTATTAGCAGGGGAATCAATATTACGAGTGAATATGAAGAATATGTAGCTCTTGCTTCAAATCCAGATTTACGTTTTATTTTTTCAAATACGACGGAGGCGGGTATTTCATTTCATCGCGATGATACGTTAGATAAGCCACAAAGTAGTTTTCCAGGTAAATTAACGGCATTTCTTTATAAACGGTACCAAGTTTTTAATGGTGATAAATCAAAAGGCTTTATCATTTTTCCATGTGAGCTAATTGAGGATAATGGGGCTGAATTAAAAAGAATAATCGTGGAATATGCACGTTTATGGAAGTTAGATGAAGCCTTTATCTCCTGGTTAAATGAAGCTAATACATTTTGTAATACATTAGTCGATAGAATTGTTCCAGGATTTCCTAAAGATTCGATTGATAAAAAAATAACAGAGCTGGGATATAAGGATGAATTAATTGTTGTAGGTGAGCAATTTCATCTATTTGTCATCGAAGGACCGGAATATATTAAAGAGGAATTTCCTGCTGAGTTAGTTGGGTTAAATGTTCATGTTGTCGATGATTTACGACCTTTCAGATTGAAAAAAGTGAGGCTATTAAACGGTGCACATACATTAATGTCACCTGTAGCTTACTTAATTGGCTTAAACACAGTTTATGAGGCTGTTACGACAGAATTGTCAAAGAACTTTATTGATCATGTCTTATATAAAGAAATTGTTCCCACTTTGCCATACAATGAACAAGAAGTGTTAGACTTTGCTAATGATGTCATGAATCGGTTTAAAAATCCATTTATTAAACATTACTTATCTAGCATATCATTAAATTCAATTGCAAAATTTAAGGCAAGAGTCGTGCCAACTTTGAAAGATTATTTAGATAAATATGAAACAGTTCCAAAAGGAATTCTTTTCTCACTTAGTGCACTCCTTTTATTTTATCGAGGAAAACGAGAACATGAAGAAATTCCACTTGTTGATGATGAATACGTAATAA
>NZ_CADEPK010000239.1 GCF_902829255.1 Metabacillus niabensis
TTATACTATTAAAGATTGTGAATATCGAAGAGTACAACTTGGGGTAGAAAAGTGATCTGTAATTGGACATTCATTCGGTTGATAATTAGCAAAGGAAATTTGTTATATAGAAGATATACAATAAAGTTAAAGGTTGCTATAAAAGTAAAATCTTATGGGAAATACATATTCTTAATGGTAATTCAAAACAACTTTAGTTAAGTTGTTTTTTTAGTTGCATTTTTAGTACGGTCGTACTAAAATGTAATTATGAAAAATGAAAAAATTAATCGTCGTATACAGATTATTGAAGATGCTATACAAGTTATTGTTGAAGTTGGATATACAAATGCCTCTATTGGGAATATTGCAAAAAGGGCTGGGGTTAGTAAAGGAGTTGTAACGTACCATTTTTCTAATAAAGAAGAACTGATGAGGGCTGTTGTTGAACATTCGTACGCAATGGCAATACCTTTTATGGAAAAATTCATGAATGAGTCAGATAGTGCACAAGCATTACTCCGTGCGTACATTGAATCGAATCTTAGATTCATTTTTGAACATCAAAAATACGTAAGGGCAATCATTGAGGTCGTTTCCAATGCCCGTACAGATGATGGTGAGCTACTATATAAGGAGGAGGATGAATCGATATATGAGCCGTTAATTGAGATTTTTAAGCTGGGGCAGGAGGTAGAAGGGAGTTTTCGAGATTTTTGTCCAATAATAATGGCTAAAACAGTGAGAAGTGTGATTGATTCAATGGGAACCAAAGTTGTGAATAATGATATAGCGGACATGGAGAAAACAATATCCGAAATTGTTGATACATTTGATTTTGCAACTAGAAAAAATTCGTAAATGGGAGAGGGGATTTATGAAGGATATTGAGTATAAAAGGTTAGATGAAAAAGTTATAAATGTAAAAACGCTTGAAGGGTTTGTTACATTAGGTGTTTTTGCAGTTATGCTTCTTGCGATAATTTACTGTACAAACGTATTTGGCTGGCCAAGATGGATAGTAATTTTATCAGCGTGTTTAGTAGTAGCCTCTATACCGTTTGAACTATATCTTTTACCAAAGTGGAGGTACCAGTTATGGAGATACAGTATTAGTGAAACAAGTATTCAAATTCGAACAGGCATATTATTTAAACGGAATATATTAATTCCTATGGGGAAGGTTCAGCATGTTGCTGCCAAACAAGGTCCTATTTTAAAAAAATATAATTTATATACAATTACCTTATCAACTGCTGCAGGTAGTCATGAAATTTTTGGATTAGCTGAAGATAAAGCTGATATCATTCGTAAAGATATTGAAGTATATGCGGGGTTAAACGATGAACAAGTCTGAAAAGTTACGAAACCATCGTCTTCATCCGATTTCGATTCTCTACTTTATTGTTACTGCTATTAAGGAGTCTGTCTCTTATATATGGGTATTTCCACTACTAGTATTGTTGGTGCATAAGCAAATAAGTGAGCACATTTCTCCTTTCATGATTATTTTCGTTACTGTTACTTTTCTTATCCTATTATTTATTGTTATAGCAATTTTGAAGTGGCAGTCATTTACTTACCGAATAATTGATGGAGCAATATATATTGAATCTGGGTTATTTGTGATAAATAAAAGATGGGTGCACCCTGAACGTATTCAATCAATCGATTCTACAGTCCGTGTTTATGACCATATATTTTCTACACGTACATTAACAATTGAACTTGCAGGTGGGGAAGAATCAAGCATTATTCTTAGCTGTATATCAAAAGAAGAAGAACAGCGTTTACGCAGAGTTTTAGGGGAACAAATACATGTTGATTCAATAGACGACCACTTTGATGATTCAGTGTTTCAATTAAAGAATAGTAATCTCATTTTACACAGTCTTCTTTCACCTAAGTTTGGGATTGTACTTACAATTATATCTGGGGCGTTATTAAAGTATTTGGATGTGACAAAAGAAACCGATCGAGAAACTTTGTTCACTCATTTATCCAATTGGTTAGGTACTTACTGGATTGTAGTGACAATTTTAATGGTTATTCTTTGTTCATTCGCTTTATCATTACTCATTACATTTGTAAGTGATTATAATTTTAAATTATATAAGAATAGCAATGGTGACCTTGAGATTGAACAAGGTCTACTTGAAAAGAAAAGACGAACAGTATCGAAAAATCGTTTACAAGCTATTATCATCATTGAGGGGCCATTGCATCGCTTATTGGGATATGCCTCAATTAAGGCTGTTATTATTCGTAATAGTCAAGATAAAGAAGGGGAAAAAACGATTACTCTTCTTCCTTTTGTGAAAAAGGAGTATGTACAATCTTTTCTAGAACCGTTTACTGGTTATCAGATGATAAATAACTTTAAAGTTCTTACTAAGAGAGCCAAGTTTCATTATATTGTGCTTCCAGGTATATTAGGAAGTATCCTTTCGATACCAATTTGGTTATTTCTTCAATCTAATTATTATGTTTTTGGAATACTTCTTCCGATCGGATTTTTATTTATCGGATTAATGAGTTATAAAATGACGGGTTGGAACCAAGGTGACGATTTTTTAACCTTACAATATGGAAGTTTGTCCCGTAAAACGGCTATCATTAAGCGTGGACGCATTCAATGGTCATCGATTGACCAAACATATTTTCAAGATAAAGGGAATTTGGCTTCGATTCGGATTGCAGTTGCATCTGGAAAGGAAAATGTGAAACTTTCGTTAAGTAATATTCCGATTGAAGAGGCAGAAACTATTTATCAACACACACTGATAACTGAAAGATCATGATAAATTTTATGTTGATAATAGTTTGGTATGGTAAAAGCAAGAGATTATCTAGAGTACAGGTAGCGATCCTTTCGTAGAGAGGGATCGTATTTTTTTTAACTAAAGAGGCAAAAGTCATTTGTTAGGGATTATACTTAAAGTAAAGGGTCCGATACTTCATTAAGAGGTATCGCATTTCTTATTGAACTATATTGTTCTAACTATCTTGGAGATTTATAATTTTTTATCAAGAAAGAGGAGTATTTTATATGAAGATAAGTAAACAAAACGCAGAACATTACACATGGGGAGGTATTTGTGATGGATGGCATCTAGTAAAAAATAAAGAATTAAGTGTCATTCACGAACGGATGCCCGTTAACACATCAGAAGTAAGGCATTTTCACAATCAAGCACGTCAATTTTTCTTTGTTTTATCCGGCACTGCCACGTTAGAAGTCAATGGTGAACGCATAATTTTGAATCCTCAAGAGGGAGTTGAAATAGCACCTTTAACACCACACCAAATGATCAATGACTCAAATGAAGATGTTGAATTTTTAGTAATTTCTCAACCTACCAGTAAAGGCGATCGGGTATTGACAGAAGGATAAATTAGTTTGTTCTTCAACTAACGGGGCAGGTTAGCATTCCTGTAGATCGTTATTTTTAAGCTTTGATAAAAATAGGGCTCCTCAGTAAGATATGAGTATAGACACCACTCTAACTCAAAATCCTAGGAGGAACCCTTACCATGAATTTTAAAATGCAAAACAAACAAAATCAACTAATAGAAAGAATTTCTAGTAATCATCTGAT
>NZ_CADEPK010000240.1 GCF_902829255.1 Metabacillus niabensis
CCCTTCCCTTTCCCTTGTCTATCCCTCTCTTTTATTAAAAAACGATAGATTTCTTTTAGCATATATTATACAAGTGAAATTACACCTACAAAAGCTTAGAAATACTAGATTTACAGGCTTCTTGTCCTATACATATTTAGAAATCCCCTTCATACTATGTACTCTTTAAGAATTTTCTTGATTAAAGTAAGGTGAAAATAGTCACATCGAATTAAGTAGAGAATGTTTAGGATAAATCATACTATGTGACCTTACTGTAACGAACGGAGGATGTAGATTCACTACAATTCAGTGTAAGATGATGCAAACTAAATTCTTGGTCCCTTCGCTACACTGATTGTCAAACCACTGTAACTTGAGGGAGGAATAAAAACATGATCACGAAAGAAGTTATTCCTGTAAATGAAATCACAAATTTCAAATCACGTGCAGAAGAGTTTTTTCCTATCGAATGGTATAAAGAGATGCTTCTCAATCACCCTGTGTATTTCCACGAAGGTACAAATACGTGGAATGTGTTTAAATATGAACACGTGAAACAGGTATTAAGCAATTATGAAGTTTTCTCAAGTGAAGGAACAAGAACAACTATTTTCGTAGGCTCAAATCACAAACAACAAAATCCTTCATCCATCACAAACCTTACAAATGTTGATCCACCCATGCATCGAAAAAGTCGTTCATTGTTAGCAGCAGCCTTCACCCCTCGCAGTTTGAAAAACTGGGAACCTCGTATTCAACAAATTGCAAAAGAGCTTGTTGAGGAAATTCAAGAAGATTCAGTTGTAAATATTGTTGATGCCCTTGCTTCTCCATTACCTAGTCTCGTCATCGCTGACTTATTTGGCGTTCCGCTCGAAAACAGATATCAGTTTAAGAAATGGGTTGATATTCTTTTCCAGCCTTACGATAGAGAAAGACTGGATGATATTGAATTAGAAAAGCAAAAGGCAGCGAAGGAATATTTTGAGTTTCTTTACCCAATTGTCGTACAAAAACGGTTAAATTTAACTGATGATATTATTTCTGACTTAATTCGAGCTGAAGTAGATGACGAAAGATTTACAGATGAAGAAATCGTTCATGCAACAATGCTGCTTTTAGGCGCTGGTGTCGAAACGACAAGCCATGCGATCGCAAATACATTCTATTCATTGCTATACGATGATGCATCGATTTATGAAGAGCTAAGAAACAAGATTGAACTTGTTCCAAATGCAGTTGAAGAAATGCTTCGTTACCGATTCCATATGTCACGTAGAGATCGTACCGTTAAACAAGACAATCATCTATTAGGTGTTGACTTAAAAAAAGGAGATGTCGTCATTGCATGGATGAGTGCATGTAATATGGATCCTGATTTGTTTGAAGATCCATTCACGATGAATATTCATCGTTCAAACAATAAGAAGCACTTAACATTCGGTAATGGACCACACTTCTGTTTAGGTGCACCACTAGCACGATTAGAAATGAAGCTTGCACTAGAGGCATTCATTCAAAGGTTCTCTCGGATTGAAGCAGTTTCTGGGTTTGAGTTAGAGAACAATTTGACAGTATCAGCTACTGGACAATCTCTAACAAAATTGCCAATGAAAGTTTATGAATAGAATCAATCAATAGCTAGTGCATAACTCATTTTTATTCCCCCAGTTCTCTGCGCTGCTGGGGGAGACTGTTTTTGTTATAAAAGGACATAGTCGTTTATTTATAAATATTCTTTTCCCTTTTCCAGTAATGATTGTTCACCATTTCTTTCATTTGTTTCTTATAAGAAATTCGTCAATTTCATTTGCCCCTCACTAGTCCATTTATCTACACCATTCATTTAAATTTGTAAAATTATCTTCACAAACACCATTACTGGTAATTTTAGTAGTAGAAATCTACACTAGCCATATTTCAACTCCTTCATCATGACATTTCACTTCGTTTAACCGAAAGAACAATTGAAAATAATATTAAGCCATTGAATATATAAGCAAATTATTATATATTAATATGCGGATGAATTCGGGAGGTGTAATAATGAAAGAAGCGACAATTGAAATAGAAAAAACAGCAACCATTCTAAAGCTTTTAGGTGACAAAACTAGATTAACAATGGTGAAAATGCTGGATTCAAATGATTGCTGTGTATGTGAATTTGTTGAGGTTTTCAAGGCAAGTCAGCCTGCCATTAGTCAACATCTTCGCAAATTAAAGGATGCTGGAATTGTCAAAGAAACGAGAAGAGGGCAATGGATTATCTATTCATTAAATAAAGATAGTGATCATTATTCTTTAGTCGAAAATATCCTTCAATACCTGCCGAATCAAGATTATCGCATCAAAGAACTAGAGGAACAAGGATTACGAATTTCATGTGAGTAATGGAGGATTAAAATCATGACATCAGTTATTTTAGCATCAGTGATTTTTTTACTCACACTTACACTTGTCATATGGCAGCCAAAAGGTTTATCCATCGGTTGGTCTGCATGTGGCGGAGCGATTCTTGCTCTACTTGTAGGTGTTGTAGATTTTAAAGATGTCATTGATGTGACATCGATTGTATGGAATGCAACACTAGCTTTCGTTGCAATTATTATTATTTCACTAATCTTAGATGAGATTGGATTTTTTGAATGGTCAGCCTTACACATGGCAAGAGCCGCAAAAGGTAATGGGATTAGAATGTTTGTTTATGTTAGTATTCTCGGAGCTATTGTTGCTGCCTTTTTCGCAAACGATGGGGCTGCATTAATTCTTACACCCATTGTGTTAGCGATGGTAAGAAATTTAAACTTTAGTGAAAAAATGGTGTTCCCATTTATTATCGCAAGTGGCTTTATTGCTGATACTACTTCACTTCCATTAGTGGTAAGTAACCTTGTTAACATTGTATCGGCTGACTTTTTCAATATTGGTTTTGTTGAATTTGCATCAAGAATGATCATTCCGAACTTTTTCTCATTGGGTGCTAGTATCTTGGTTTTATATCTCTTTTTCCGTAAAAGCATCCCAAAAAAATATGACCTAACGCAATTAAAAAAACCAGTAGAAGCGATTCGCGATAAAAAGATGTTTAAATTGTCATGGATTGTTTTGGGAATCTTGCTTATTGGTTATTTTGTAAGTGAGTCATTCGGAATTCCAGTTTCTTTCATTGCTGGAATCGTTGCGATTTTCTTTCTAATGATGGCAAAAAGAAGTTCAGCAGTTAACACAAAAACCGTTATTAAAGGAGCACCTTGGGCGATCGTATTTTTTTCCATCGGAATGTACGTTGTTGTTTATAGCTTAAGAAATGTCGGTTTAACAGATGTTTTAGCGGACATGATTCAGGCTGTTGCAGACCAAGGATTATTTACAGCTACTGTTGGTATGGGTTTTATTGCAGCTATTTTATCTTCAATTATGAATAACATGCCAACCGTTATGATCGATGCGCTCGCTATTTCCGATACTAGCTCAACAGGTGTTATAAGAGAAGCGCTTATTTATGCAAATGTCATAGGTTCTGATTTAGGACCAAAGATTACACCGATAGGTTCACTAGCTACATTACTATGGCTTCATGTTTTATCATTAAAAAATGTAAAAATCTCTTGGGGAACATACTTTAAAACTGGAATTATTTTAACAATTCCAACCTTGTTCATTACCCTAGTTGGTTTATATATTTGGTTACTTATCATCCATTAAATTTACTTAAAAAGGAGCAAACAACATGGCGAAAAAAACAATTTACTTCTTATGTACTGGAAACTCTTGCAGAAGCCAAATGGCAGAAGGCTGGGCAAAAAAATATTTAGCTGATGGGTGGAATGTATATAGTGCTGGAATTGAGGCTCATGGCTTAAATCCAAATGCTGTTAAAGCAATGAAAGAAGCGGGAATTGATATCTCAAATCAAACGTCTGATATCATTGATCCGGAAATATTAAATAATGCTGATTTAGTTGTTACTTTATGTGGAGATGCTGCAGATAAATGCCCAATGACACCACCACATGTAAAACGCGAGCATTGGGGATTTGATGACCCTGCTAAAGCAGAAGGAACAGATGAAGAAAAATGGGCTTTCTTCCAACGTGTTCGTGACGAAATTGGAGAAAGAATTGAGCGTTTTGCTAAAACTGGTGAATAACAACAAGCTAGGGTCTCCTAAATCAAGGAGACCCTTTCGCTTTGAATATTTTAATATTATCTACAATTTTTCTTTTCCGTTTCAGCTGAACAGCAATTTTTGCTTTTTTCCTCGTTTTCATTGTTTTCTTCTACCTCTTTAATCACTACATTACAACAATTTGCATCTTTCTTAGAATCCTTTTTGAATAGATTGAACATAAATATTTTCCCCATTTCTTTATATTAAATAAAAGATAAAACCTGCTAATGTTGACATTGTTACCACCGATAATACAAAAGTGAAAACTAATTCCCGTTTAAAAATTGACTTTAATAAAATGACTTCTGGCAAGCTTGCACCCGCTGAGCTAATCATCATAGCCATAACAGGACCTAATGCCATCCCTTTCATAATAAGAATCTGTGAGATAGGGATCATACTTGATAATCGTATATACAATGGAATCCCTACAATTGCGGCTATTGGAATCAACCACCAATGATCATCACCAAAAGCCGTTGAAATCCATTCAGTTGGTACTAATCCATGAATGATTGCTCCTATTGCTGCACCGATAATGAGATATGGATAAACACTTTTCATAAGAGCTATTGTTTCTTCAAATGCTAATTTCATATTGAAATTTTTATTGCCTTCCTCATAACCAGACATCACAACATTTTTTACATACTTTTCAAATCCCAATGCTTCAAGAACAAAACCAATAACAATTGAGAAAATACTTGTCACTACCGTATAAACAATCGTTACCTTCCACCCAAGAACAACTCCCATGATCGTAATAATTGTTGGGTCTAGTACTGGTGAAGCAAAAAGAAAAATCATAACGATTCCAAAAGGCATTTTCTTTTTCAACATATTTACTACTACTGGGATTGTAGAGCATGAGCAAAATGGTGTTATAAAAGCAAATACGATCGCTACGAATGCAGCTAAAACTTTATTTTTACCCGCCAATTTTTTCTCGATTTTTTCATAAGGGATATATCCTTGTAAAAGACTAATGAGAAAGGAAATGACGATAAATAAAACCGTTAATTCTAACGCAATAAATATAAAATTTTTTAAAGTCTCAATCCACATCGTTTATCCCCCTCTTGTTAACAGCAAGCTGTTTTACAGCATAATGTTGAAT
>NZ_CADEPK010000241.1 GCF_902829255.1 Metabacillus niabensis
ATTTTAACTGATTGATATTTATGTTTCATTAGAGGATTTGTGAAATTTTATACAATTTCTTGTACTAAATATCCAAAGAGGAAGTAATTCGAAAGCTAAATAGAGGGATACTCTTGGAATTCACAAAATAAAACATGATATTTACATATCACAATTTCCATAAAAGACAGCTGAATGTAAAAAAACATTACATATAAAGAGGAAAGAGGCGCTCTATTTTTATATGAGGTAATAAAAGAACTTAAGTTCTAAATATAGTTTCAAGCACCGAAGTTTGTCTCAATTTCCACAAATATTTTTTACGTTTAAAATAGGGAGATTTTCACCTGATTTATCATTTTCACTTATTAATTCAAAAGGAAAGCGCAAAAAAACAGCTTCACGCACTTATATATATAATAGGGGCTTATGTGGTTATACACTCAACTTATATAGCTACTACCCGAGGAAAGGAGAAATCAATTGAATACGGATCAAGCATTTTCCCTATTAAAGGAAGCGGGGATAACAGATAATATTGAAACTTTTAAGCAATGGCTCCGTGAGGGCAAAATAAAAGCAACCGGATTCACCGTAGATGATAAGGCATTAATTCGTTTTATGAAGACGCAAACGAAGCTTGATAAGGATCAAATCATTCAACAATTAAAACTAAGAATAAAAGCAAAGGACGCGGAAATAAAAGGGTTAGAAGATTTGCATGCTGCTCAGTCAAAAGTACTCATCCAACAAAGAGATAAGCTTTATAATGAAATAGGTTTATTGCAAATCGAAAGAAATCATTTAAAAAAGGAAACGATTAATCTATTAAAAGAAAATATTGAACTGCAGGATGAGTTGATTGCATTAAAGGAAAAGTTCTTTAAAGGGGAAACGAATAAAGATGCACCAGATTCCTTCTCTTCAAGCGATATACGTCAAAAATTAGGTCTTACAAAATTAGCAATTGATAAGGACGTCATCACTGCATATAAAGAATTATTAAAAAAAGCTCACCCAGACCATGGTGGCAACGAAAAGCTATTTCATTATATTAAAACTGATTTTGATCAATTTAGAAGCAATTCGAAAGATTAAAATGTTTGTATGTAACATAAGAGACGATATTTTATTCCCTATAAGGATTAGTGTAAAACGCTACAAGAAATTGCCCACTAATTCTTATAGGGAATTTTATTGTGTCCAGAAAAAAACTCCGATGAACTAAACTTGCAAAAAGTGCCAATCATTTAAAGGAAAGCAAGTTTTGCAGAGTATGAATAAAAGAATAAGACACTACTGGAAAATCCAGTGGAATGCTATAAAGTGAATAGTACTTACTGTCTATTCGGCAAGCTCACGTTTAATATAAAAAGCAGAATCAAAATCTGGGAACGAGCATTTTCATCTTATGAATCATTTCGCCAATAGCCGAGAACTAACTGAATGTATATCAATTAAATTCTCCTAAGTTCTTCTCCAAATACAAGTGACAAAATTGTCATATAACCCCATCCAATTGTTAGGAAAATCGATGGTTGTTCATTTTAAATTTATATAACATAAAAAAGCATGATTAGTTCAACTGTAAAATGCTAAAGCGTATTCATTAGGTTTTTAAAATTGTGTTTGGAGGTTATTTATGGAGATAAAAAAAGGAAGTGGTCATACGATAGGGAAAATAATCCTAATCTTTATTTTACTTTGGATTTCACCTATGTACCAAAAAACGATACATGCAGAAAATCCTAGCAATTTAGACATGACTAAACTTGATGAATTCATAAGGAAAGAAATGAAAAGGCTAAACATCCCTGGTGTGTCGTTAGCCATTGTGAATGATGATCAAATTCAATACTTAAAAGGTTATGGAATATCAGGAGCAAATAACAATCCTATGACACCACAAACACCTATTGTAATAGGCTCAGTTAGTAAATCCTTTACGGCACTTGCCATTCTTCAATTAGTAGATAGAGGAATCATTCGATTAGAGGAACGAGCGCAATCATATTTACCATGGTTTCGTTTAGCAGATGAGGAGTCTTCAAAAGAAATTACTATTAAGCATTTATTAAATCAAACGAGTGGCCTTTCAACTTATGACGGTCAGTTATCTATACTTAATGGAAATAAAACATTGAAAGAGCATATAAAAGGTTTAAAAAATATTGAATTAGAACATGAAGTCGGTGAAACGTATGAATATTCAAATCTTAACTACGACATTTTAGGACTAGTCATTGAGGAAGTAACAAATACACCATATAAAAAATATATAACTAACAATATATTTAAACCACTTAATATGAAAAATAGTTACGCCGATAAAAGTGATGATAAAAATAAAACGATAGCAACAGGCTATCAAACGATCTTTGGGTTAAAATTTCCAACTGAGCAACTAAATCATGAAGGAAATATTCCATCTGGTTATCTTATTTCAAGCGCAGAAGATATGGCAAATTACATGATTGCTCTTTTAAATAACGGTCAATTCAAGAAAGAAAGGGTATTGTCAAAGGATAAAATGCAGGAATTGTTCAGACCTGCCACACTCATGTGGGAGGACTCGTATTATGCGATGGGATGGACCATTAATCAAAACGTTATCTCTCATGATGGTTCTACAGAAAATACGTATACAAAAGTAGTACTAGATGGGGAATATGGAATTAGTTTACTTATCAATTCACTCGATTATCTCAATATTGATTCCTATGATAATATCATGACTGGGATAATCAATATCATTCATCATGATGAACTACAAACATCTAATCAAAATCCGTATAAAATCTATATTATAATCAATTCGCTTTTAATCCTTACCTTTAGTTTAATTAGCTTTTCATTGTACAGAACTTTTAAACCGAGAAACGATATTCGAAGTAAATCCCCTATAGGAAATAGAATAGCTATAATAGCAGTGAATTTTTTCATACCAGGAATGATTTTGTACTATGTTCCGAAAGTAGTGCCATGGCCAACTTTTAAATTATTTGTCCCAGGGATTGGACATGCTTTATTCATTATCCCATTTCTCCTTTTATTTATCGGGATATTAAAAATTGGTAGACTATTGCGTGCAAAATAGAGCTTCTTATCATAACAATTTTTAAAAGTACAACTATGCGCTTGCCTGTAGGAGCAAGCGCTTATTAGTTCCTTCTCATCCTTCCAATTACCTTTGATTTAAAACATATAGCACACTTTGTTTTAAATAGTTATATTGCCGTTCATTTGTATCCGCGAATGCCTCTTCCCGATTTGAAGGAATATCTTTATAAACAATTTCCTCTGAAAATTGTGAGGCCGTTAAATCATATCGTTTTCCGTCAATTATATTGTAAAAATGCCATCCTCCAGCTGTCTCCGTTTTTCTAATTTCACCTTGCAATAAATCATGAACGACTAAAGCTGTTACTCCACATTGGCCCTTTGCAGGATTATCAATTGTCCATTTTGAGCTAGATTCTATAGACCAAGAGTGTAATAATGCGTTCATGATTTGTTCTATCGTGACAATATCTTGTTGCAGCATATGTAAAACTCCTTTTTACTCTATGTTTCCTAGTAAACTCTACAATTCCTTTGTCATAAAGACACTATTTGGGTCCTCAATATAATCTGAAAACGGCTCACAATAGTCGAACCCAAAGCTTGTATAGAGTTTTCTTGCAGGTGCGAAGGCATCCATTGACCCTGTTTCCAAGCTAAGCCTAGCATAGCCCCTCTCCTTAGCTACATCAATGATATGCTGAAGTAACCTTTTGGCAACACCTGTCCTTAAATGTGCCGAAGATGTTCGCATAGATTTAATCTCACCATGCTTAGCATCAAGCTCCTTTAGTGCTCCACAACCAAGTAAATCTTTTCCATTCCAAGCACTCCAAAAAGTTATATTTGGTTGACGCAATTGCTCAAGGTTTAACGCATGTATGCTTTCTGGGGGAGAATTCAATTTCATCCCTTGAAGATGCTCCATTATTAATTGGGCAACCTCAGGTCCGGTTAAATCATCTATTTTTATTTCCATACGAGCTCCTCCTACATCTATTGCTCAATTTTTTAATCCACTAACCTCTGAAGCTAATAATTTATATTAATACTATTTAGAATATTCCCCCTATAAGCCTATTGAGACAGACGATATAAAACACATTTCTCCCCAATAAATTTACCCTCCTCTAAAATAAATTCTTTTACCTTCATAAATCCATTATTAAGAAGAACCTTTATCGAGGCTTGATTCTTTTCTAAACACTCGGCATTAATTTGGCTTAATCCTAATTCTTTAAATGCAAACTCAACAGCCTTTGAAACCGCATGTGTACAAATCCCATTGTTCCAATAAGGAGTTCCTATCCAATATCCTAAATTGCTCATCCCTAAATCTTTATCTACATTTGTTAATGAAATAACTCCAGCAAAGCTTCCTTCATATAGGATAGCAAAGGAAAATGCCTTTTCATTGTTTATATTTTCCAAAGCAAAATGAACCCAACGCTCTCCTCCGTTTTTCGGATATGGGTGTGGTAGTAAGCATGTTTTTGCAACATCATAGCTAGAGGCATACTTTTGAACAAATGGAGCATCATCTTTCTCTACAAATCTTAAAGAAATCGTACCCATCTCTCTCACTCCCACAAAACTATTCGATAAACTCCCAATCTGGGTTCCAAACTACTTCCCATAAATGACCGTCAGGATCTTGGAAATATCCTGAATACCCACCCCAAAACGTATCATGTGGCTCGACGGTAATAATTGCACCGGCCTTCTTCGCTTGGTCCATAACCAAATCAACCTCTTCTTTACTTGCAACATTATGCCCGAGCGTAAATTCAGTTGGACTTGGCGCTGTCATATTTAATTTAGTGTCATGAGCAAGATCAGTACGACTCCATATCGCAAGTTTTAATCCTGGCTGTAAATCAAAAAAAGCGACAGCACCGTGTTCAAATTCCTTGCCAACAATCCCTTCTGTTGGTAATCCAAGTCCTTTTTGATAAAACGTTAACGACCTCTCCATATCATCCACTCCTAAAGTGATGACAGATATTCTTGGTTTCAATTCGTTCCCTCCCAATAAATCCCTTTTGAACATTTTATCATTAGATTTGAAAATACTGCAAAACAGTAGCCTTCTTTTTGATTTGTATAAGCCTAGTAGAGTTAGAGACTACTATAAACTATTTATTAAAATCATTTCTATCAATTATCTCAAAAAATTGTGCATAATCAGATAAACAATAGTCAGCAATGTCACTTTTCGTTCCAAAAATACAAGTTGTAATCCCTAATTCCTTACCTGGTAAAATATCGATTTCCCTATCACCGATAACTAAATCAATATGGTATTTATTGTGCAAATGGCTATATGCTTGAGAGTTAGGTTTTCGCGGAAAACCGTCATCAATTGCAACCATATCAATAAAATACTTGTCCCATCCATGGTGCTTCAAAATAGCTAAAACGCCATCTCTATCCTTATGTGTCATTATGACATTCTTATCTGCATATTTTAAAATTTCTTCCACCTTGTCAAATGGCTTAAAATCACCTGGATTTAAATCGTTCTTTAATGTTTCCATTTCTCTTACTTGACTGTCAGTAAGATTGTAATATTCAGTAGCATGAGAGAGAGAGATTTTTAATCGTTTATAGATTTCCTCTTCTGAAACTTTACCTCCTAACACTTTAGAAAAAACCTTAGAATAACCTGGATACGTATCAAATAATGTTCCGTCAAAATCCCATAAAATATTCAATATAAACACCCTTTTATAATTTTTCGATAAACAAACTTAGGAAATTTCATGTGCCATTATTCATAAATGCAGTTCCTTACGTCCACACATTTTGATTAAAAGCTTTATTGAAGCTCCCTTCTGTTTTAAGCTTAGCATATGTTTATACAATAATCCTCATTTACCAATATCCAACCAAGGTGGTTTCTATATGAAATTTTATAGTCTATTTTAATTCCCAATAAAGTCTTTTGAAAATTAAAATTCAAATGAAACTATCCTTCAACTCGTTCGTATTACGATCAGATACACTAGATATATCCAATATTCTATGTGAGTCTTTATTGGTGAAAAAGACTAAATTAGGAGGCGTGTTTAATGAAAGCAACTTGATGCTGGTAAAGTAAGGCCTATTATTGATAGAAGCTATAAATTAAGTGAGGTACCCGAAGCCTTCAAATATTTTGAAGGGTCACGCACAAGGTAAAGTTATCATAACTATGTATGCTGTTATGTAGATTATTATTTTTCTTTTATCATCTCGCTCAATGCTTAAAAACATTGTGCGTTTTTTAGTTTCTAGATTTCAAATGATAGTAAAATCAAATTATTTTGTTCATTAAAAAACTTTGCTCCATTATGAAGCAAAGTCAATTTTTATTAGATTCCCTATATGCCTTTAATGAATATCACGTTTTCTGAAGTTACCACCTTTAACCTCTGCTACATCATATACAGTTACAAAGGCAGTTTCATCAATTTCACGTATAATTTCCTTCATTTTACTCTCTTCTAGACGGTTAATAACACAGGTGATTTCTTTGAATTGTTCGTGTGAATATCCACCTTGAGCTAGCTTATATGTTGCACTACGGCCTAAACGATCACGAATAGTTTCGACCATTTCTTCTGGTTGGGTTGTAATAATTTTAAAGGTTTTAGAACCGCTTAAACCTTCTTCTACGATGTGGATAACTTTAGAAGCGATAAAGTATGCTATTGCTGAAAGGATTGCTCCTTGGAGACCAAATACAGTAGAGACAATAATAAAGACAAATAAATTCAAGAATAGGATAAGGTCACTTGTTCCAAACGGTAATTTTCTTGATAATAAAACTGCTAGCATATCAATCCCATCCAATGCTCCACCATTTCTTAAGGCAAGACCCATTCCGAACCCGATAATAATACCTCCAACAACGGTAACTAACAAAGTATCACCTTGAATGATAGTAGGCACATGGTGCATCATGCTAGTACCTATCGCTAAAGAAGCAATACCGATCACAGAAAAGATTGCAAAGCTTTTCCCTATTTGTTTATAACCTAAAAAGACAAATGGGAGATTTAGCACTCCAATTAAAACACCTAATGGGATCCCAATTAATTGTGAACTAACGATGCTCAAACCAGTTACCCCACCGTCTGATACATTATTTGGAATTAACACAGCTTCTAGCCCATATGCTGTGATGAATCCTCCAATAATCACTATTATAGCTCGCATAACCATTAGTGATTTTTTTGATTTACGCCTTCTGTTTTCAATCATATTCATTTCCTCATTTCAACAAAATTTCTATCTATGTAAATTTTAATTATTTTTAAGTATTTCGCTACTTCTCCTCTCCTTTTTAGGAAAATTATAATATTTTTCATTAAAAAGTTCGCTTTAACTGATAATGCAATAACTCTAGTTTACCATAATTTAATCGATTGTCTCTTCCCTCAAGGCTTGGTATTTACTAAATTTTCTTATATTAGAAAATTGAATTTTTAAAAACATAAAATTCCATATCACTTTTTACGAGTTTTCCTTATAAAGGTTTCAAGCAATTCTCCACTTTATTAATATGAATCACTAATAGGATTTTATTTATGCTACTAAAAAATCAAAAAGGATGAAAGTTTTTTTATCGTTAATAATTGAAACCCTTTGGAAAGAAAATCGTATAATTTTATAAATAATACATCTATATCGATACGAGGTGATTTTTAAGTTTATGAAGAAAAAAGAATTGATATTAATGTTATTAGTAATGTGTGGTATTTTCTTGATGATATTTGGTGTAATGCTAGGTTTTCAATCGATTATAGGATTATTTATAGAAGTTAGTTTTAACAATTCATATGGTCCTATATTTATGTGTTTGAAAATTTTAATAGGGTTTTTACTACTTATTCCAGTCAGTATACTAGTGGAAGCAATTTTAAAGTATAAAAGAAAGAATAGCAAAGTAGGACAGCTATTATCTGAAGCGATACAATTTATTCCTTTTTTTCTCATTATGCACTATAGTGATCCCTTTATCGATATAGTTGAATTCAATTCACCAAACTCTGAATTTGTTTACTACCTACTAATGTATTTATTCTTTTACTTATTCGGCTCAATCGAAGGTATAGTCAAACGTGAGGATGATGGATTAGTGAATAAAAATGTTTAATACACATCATTAAAGTTAAGTATGTACGACTCATAAGGAAAAATTGTTATGTTTATTAGTAAAGAAATTCGCGCAAGATGAATGGAGCATAAAACGAAATAGACATGCAATAATAAAGGTTTTTCAAAATAGGAGTATCTATAGAGAGAATTCATCATTGTGTAGCTTATAAACTTGCCCCACTTCCATCATTGTTTGTTACAATGGGCTGCTTTGATGTGATAGTAGCTGACTTACTATTTGTCTTACGAATACGATAATCGTGGACAAATTCCTCCTTCTTTTCTCCTTCACAAGCAGACAATATAAGAGCAACAAATAAAACAACAATTGTTAACCTTTTTCTTTTCATCTCGCTTACACTTCTACTGGATTTTTTATATCATTTCTCCCTGCTATTAGTTAAGTCACTTAGTTTTCATATCAACTTTTCTTATTAAATAATTAAACCAAAAAAGACATTCTTTTGATTAAGAATAGCGTTGATAAAGAGAGACATATGATGAACGTGGATCTTACTCGCGATTCAACGTCTTATTTGCCAGTTACAGTAATGCATTACTGCCCCGCTAAATGTTTCCGATCATCTGATAAAGGTACTTGCTCAGCCCATTTATGTTTAATCATAATTTTAAATCCATCCACCATGTAATCTGCAAGCTCCATCGAAAATCTTGAGTAGTGCATACCCAAATCCAAACGTTGAGAAGTCGCTACCGCTGAGCCAAATAGCCCCATAGTGGCAGAAGAAATAATCATTTTATGAAACATCATTAAGCGATCCGAAAAAGGTGCAATCGTTGAACTTGTTATTTCTGACTCCTCTGATTTTGGTGATGGAAGATGACTTAATGACAAAACAGAGCCTAAAATTTCAATTTGTTTTCCCTCTAACTCGACTCCACGCCAGAAAAACTTTTTCACCTCTTCATTTTTGGCAACTTGAGCAAAGCTAATACAAAGTGCTTTTTCCACCTGTAATTTTTTTAAATCCCAGTGTACATTACTTATTTCAATACTATTTAAAGGTCTTTCCCCCCCAAGGATTCCTTTCATGTAATGTTTCGATTGAACAAATTCATAATTCTCTGGCGGGTTAATATAGGGTGGTCTAGAAACGATTCCTTTCGATAACATTAAATCGAGAGACCGATTAAAAAGCTCCATTGTCTCATCCTGACACTCCACAAAGTAATCCCTAATATCACGGCGAATATTCGTTGATAAAGCAGCAGCATAACCCGCTAACCCATAAACACACATGATATACGTATAAGTTAAACAAAACTCATCTGAATATAGCTTAGGAGCATTTATATCCACATCATCCTCTGTAAAACCATGAGGAATCGGAAACTTTTCTGCGATAAAATACTCTTTTATTGTTCCAATATGCTTTTTAGCAAGTGATAAAGCAAATTCTAAAATCTCACGAATTGCTGCATCCTCGGTAGTATTTATCAAATAATTATATATACAAATTGCCATCGTATCATTTTGAAATTGAGACCATATATTTGCAATTTCTGACGCAGTTAATCTCACTTGGTGAGGTGTTTCGTTCAACGGTTTATCCAATTGTCATAATCCTCCATCACTTTACATATTCTCAAAAAATTTTTTTACTTTTTCTACCTATATTCTGTCTATTTCCTGAAAATGTATGTAACATATTTTTACCCGATTGAAAAAGCGATCCTTCATTTATCGAAGCATCGCAAGTATTCTAATATCCATTTATATCGTTTTGCTATGATAAAACTTAAAAACGCTCAATCGCTAAGTCCATATTGACAGATGTCGCCACTTTTTGGCCATCTGCAGCTGCAACAATAAGCGAAGAAGAGCTCGCTTTTTCGGTTTCACCGACGATATAAATGTTCTTAATCGTCGTACGACCTGCACTGTCTGTTACAACAACTCCATCTTCTAAAACTTTACAACCAAGTTGTTCAGCAAATTGGTTTGGCCGATGGAATGTTGGGACAACAAATCCCCCTGAGCGTTGAATGATTTCACCTGATTCAAATTCGACTTGTTCGAGATAGCCGTTATCACCAATTAAGTTTTTTATTGGCTCAGTTTTAATCGAAATTTTTCGCTTGTTCAATTGTTCGAGAGCTTCATCAGATAGTTTCGTTCCATTCGTTGCAACAACTAAATCTCTGGACCAGCCATAAAGTAACTTAACCATATGCATGGCAAAAGCTTCTTTTTCAGCAATAATAATTAACGGCTTATCCCTCATCTCCCAACCATCACAATAAGGACAATTAAATAAGCTTTTCCCATAGTATTCCCTTATAGAAGGAATAGGAAATGTCTCTTGAATACCTGTTGCAAGTATAATTTTTTCAGCTGTAAATAATTGGTTACCCTTTGTTTTGATGATAAATAATGCTGTTTTTTGATCATGATTAATCTTTGTTACTGTAGTTGAAAAATATGAAACAGATGGATATTTTTTTACTTCGTTTAGGCCAATTTCCTTAAATTGTTGCGGTTTAATTCCATCTCTTGTTAAATATCCATGTGACTCTTGAGTGACACGATTTCGGTTTGTTCCATCATCAAACAGTGCAATATTTCTTCTAGCTCTACCTAATGTTAAACTTGCACTCAAGCCAGCTGGTCCTGCTCCAATAATGACACAATCAAACGTATTCATACTTTACCATCCTTTTCTTTTAGTAGTTAATCGAAGACTTTACAACTCTTTAATATCTATAATAAAACGATAAAGAAGGTGGCCTATTTAGCCACGTTCATTTGCTTTGCTAGATCAACGATTTTTTGACTTCTTAGCTCATCTAACATCTTTTCTTCCGCAGAAATAATCGCCTTTTGAATTAAGCAATCTGGATTATGATCAATGCAATAGTCAAATAAAGATGTAGGACCTTCAATTGCCTGAATAATGTCCAACAAAGAAATACTCTCCCAATTTGGTTTAAGCTTATAGCCACCATTCGCACCGGAAACAGACTCAACCATCCCTGCCTTTACAAGCTTTGTCAAAATTTTAGACAAATATGTTGTTGATACCTGTTGATGGTCAGCGAGCTGGTGTACACCTACATGCTTCTCTGGGGGTTCAATCGCTAAATGGAGCATAGTATGCAGCGCATAGTTCGTTGCTTTTGAAAACTTCATCCTAAATCGTAACCTCTCTATTATAGATATCTTCTATCTATAATATCCTTTACTTGATGGATATTCAAGTGATTCGTTTTTTTCAATAACAAGGACCCTTTACCAGGTAAATGAGGCATCTTTTAAACAAAAATGCCTTGCTCCTTTTTGAAGCAAGACATTTTGATAAGATTTAGTATTAATA
>NZ_CADEPK010000242.1 GCF_902829255.1 Metabacillus niabensis
ATGATTGAAGTAGTTTATTTCTATAGTCAACCTTTAGAAAAAATAAGTGGATTGAAATCATAGGTTTTGAATTTTGACAATTTCAAAACAATTTGGAGTAAGGAGTGGTTAAATCATTCTTGAATGGTACTATATAAGTGGTAAGTACAACGGAAAACATCCCTACTAATGAAAATATGGTAGAAGGGATGTCTTTGTTCCAGTTTTTTTACTTTGGCATTTTTTGCGAAAAAAGCGTTGATTTACTCTAAAGATGGTGCTTTGCTGATGGATGGCTGTGAATCTTCTTGGGGATAGTCTTCATAATTAGCTCAATCAACTTAAAAAAACAAAATGGTCATAGAAAATGTAAGAGTGTAGAAAACTTACAGGCTATTATTGGAGCTTGTAGGGCAATGCTGAATTTTTCAGTCTTGCTTCTGGAAGGCATGAAATCTATCTTAAATACTTAGCAGCCTATCCCCTTTAAATAAGCTTGCGCTTTTGTTCAATTTATTCGATATTTTGCAGAGACTTATAATATTGCCCTTTTTCAACGTATTCGTTTCGTATTCGTTCCATATCTTTTTCATCTTCATTCGTTAAGACTCTGATCACCTTTGCTGGTCTACCGAAGGCAAGGGAATAAGGAGGGATTTTTTTTCCTTGTGGGACAAGGCTACCAGCTCCAATAAATGCCCCTTCACCTATTTCTGCACCATCTAAAATAATTGATCCCATCCCAATTAACGCATTTTTTCGAATGATTGAACTATGTAAAATGACCTGATGTCCAATTGTTACATCATCCTCTATTATAAGCGGACGATTAGGGCTTTGATGGAGACAGCATTGGTCTTGAATGTTCACTCGTTTGCCGATAATAGTTGGAGAAACATCCCCACGGATAACTGATTGAAACCAAATGCTTGAATGCTCGCCGATTGTCACATCACCTGTTATCGTTACAAAATCAGCTATAAAGACTGAATCATCTATTTTAGGTGCTTTTCCTTTATAGGGGTATATCAAAAGTATCATCCTTTCTTTAAGAAGAGATATTATAGCCTTTTTATTAGTGGATAAAGCATTGTTTTCTACCATATATTATAACAAAGGTAAAAAGGAGTTACGATTTTAACTCTTCCAAAGTGTACATTTAGCAAAGAGCACCTAGATTTTTAAGGACATGTCCATTTATCCATAAGGAGATTTACTTTTGCTCGTAATGATTAAAGGGAGGCATTCTTTCATGTGGAAATGGAAAACAGAGGTGGAACAGCCAAAGGGTGTTGTGATCATTGTTCATGGTGCTGCTGAACATCATGGACGTTATAAATGGCTAGCTGAAATGTGGAAATTGTCTGGCTACCATGTTGTTATGGGTGATTTACCTGGACAAGGTACGACGACGCGAAGAAGAGGACATATTCAATCATTTGACGAATATATACTAGAAGTAAATGAATGGGTGAAGGAAGCGACTCAATTTGGATTACCATTATTTTTATTAGGACATAGCATGGGTGGACTTATTTTAGTTCGAGCTCTTCAAGAGAAAAGCCTTAATGCTCAAGCTGTCCTGTTATCATCCCCGTGTTTAGGAGTCTTGTACAGGCCGAACAAGGTTATCGATCTCGCTTCAAAGGGACTAAATTTCGTTGCACCTTCTTTTAAGGTTGAATCCCATTTAAGTATTGACTTGGCAACAAGAAATAAAGCTGTCCAGGAAATAGATGAGAATGATTCATTATATGTGACAAAAGTGTCAATTAGATGGTATCGTGAACTAGTTAAAGCAGTGGAAGAAGCTCATAAACAAATCGATAAATTTCAAGATATCCCCCTTTTTATTATGCAAGGTGGAGAAGACAAAATTGTTGATAAAGCAGCTGTAAAGGATTGGTTTAATAAGGTAAACATTCTTGAAAAATCGTATAAAGAATGGAAAGGTTTTTACCATGAAATTTTCAGTGAACCTGAGCGTGAAGCTGTTTTTGAAAGAGCAAGGCAATTTTTCGATGCCCATTGTAAGTAAAAAAGTGGTAAACTTAATGGTGAGATTTATAAACGAAAACGTACCAATAGTATTTTTAATATCGTTTGAGCGTGAATAATGAAAGTAAGAGGTGACACCCCCTTTGACAGTACCAGAGCATCCTTTAAGATTAATGACGAAAGTATATAAAGAAATTTTCCCAATTGTGCATTTTTATATTCGATATTGGCGAGAGCAGGCGGAAAAAATCCCGAATGAGGAATTAAGAAATCAGGCATTGAGCAGTATTGATAAAAAGGAATTTCACTGTGAAGGCGGCGGCATTCTTGCGATGATTTCAGGAGAATATAAGCAACAATGTATAGAATTTATCGTCGCCTATCAAACAATTAGCGATTATTTAGATAATTTATGTGATAGAAGTACTTCATTAGATCCTGAAGATTTTCGAATGCTGCATCAATCAATGTTAGATGCCTTAACTTGTGGTGCACCGTGTAAAGATTATTATCGTTATAGAGATGACAAGGATGATGGTGGGTATTTACATAAGCTTGTGCAAACCTGTCAAAATGTATTAGCAGATATTAAGCATTATCCAATTATCGCAAAGTATTTGCTTGAATTGTCTAGCTATTATTGTGATTTGCAAGTACATAAACATGTACGTAAGGAAGAACGTGTTCCTCGTTTAGAGAATTGGTTTGAAGCTCATAAAACAAATGTGCCTGAAATGGAATGGTATGAGTTCTCAGCTTGTACAGGCTCTACGCTTGGCATTTTTTGTTTAGTTGCATATGCCTTTCAGGATGGGTTTGATGAGAAACATGCGTTACAAATCAAAGAAAGCTATTTTCCATATGTACAAGGTCTTCACATTTTGCTTGATTACTTAATAGATCAGGAAGAAGATAAGCTTGGCGGGGATTTGAATTTTTGTAGTTATTATGCTTCAGAAACAGATATGATGGAAAGACTTGAGTATTTTGTGGAAAAGGCAGACGAGCATCTTACAGGGATTCCGCATGAGAATTTTCATCGTTTAATTAACCGAGGATTATTAGGAGTCTATTTATCAGATGATAAGGTAGCGGAACATAAGGAGCTGCATAAATTAGCCAAAAGACTAATCAAATTAGGTGGGTTAACGTCGTTCTTTTTTTATTTCAATGGAAGAGCGTATAGGACAATCCAAAAGCTTCCATGGAAAAGAAGTTCATAAAAAAGCAGTGTGTTTCGACCACACTGCTTTAGGCATCTCATAAAGATAAAAATCTACAATAATAAAGAGCAAATAGATTAAATTCTTCTTGACTTTGTTTGCTTTTAAGAAAAAAACGTAAGTTAAATTATTTCCTTCGCACTGCTTTGATAGAACTAGGCTTCAAAGGAATTTATTCTCCTATGACATCACAACCGTTTAACATTTTTCAATTGCAATAATAAATGGTGGATGATTGTTTTTGTTAATAAACTGATACTTCAAGACATGTGCAATACTCGGATCAATTGTTTGAACATAGTTCATTACTTTATCACGCTCTATTTGACCTTCTTTATGACCATGATAAATGACAAGTACAATGAGTCCTTCTGGCTTTAAAATAGCTAATAGTTGTTCAATTGCCTCAATCGTTGTTTCCGCAATGGTAACGACTGCTTTATCTCCTCCAGGTAGATAACCAAGATTAAAAATTGCTCCTGCAATCTCACCATGTTTTTCCTTAGGCACTGTTTGAAAAATATGCTGATGACCTTGATGAAAAAGTGTTACACGGTCTTCGAGGCATTCTACTTTTAACCGTTCTTTTGTGTTAGCAATCGCTTCTTCTTGAATATCATATCCATAGACATGTCCTGATTTACCGATTAATTTAGCTAAAAAAACAGTATCATGACCATTTCCAATCGTTGCATCGATTACATAATCACCTTCGTTAACTGAGGCTTCGAGTAACTGTTTAGCAAATGGTAAAATCCGTTGTAATTTCATCTTTTAATAACTCCTTCTTGCTGGTAAAACCTTCCTTGATAGCTATTTCTTTTTATTAGCTCAGCGTCGATTGAATTTAGCACGTTCCACTTATTTACACTCCACATAGGACCGATCATTAAATCAATTGGACCGTCACCAGTAATACGGTGGACAATCATTTCTGGTGGAAGTATCTCGAGTTGATCACAAACGAGATTCACGTAATCATCTTGTGACAAAAATTGTAATTGACCTTTTTCATATTGTTTTACCATTGGTGTACCTTTTAATAAATGAAGGAGATGAATTTTTATCCCTTGAACATCTAAGTTAGCAACTGCTTTCGCGGTCACCAGCATCATCTTTTCATTTTCTAAAGGCAATCCATTTATAATATGGGAACAAACATTAATTCCATGTTTACGAAGTTTGTTGACTCCTTCAACATAACAATTGAAATCATGTGCCCGATTGATTAATAATGCAGTTCGCTCATGGACTGTTTGTAAACCGAGCTCAACCCATAAATATGTGCGTTCGTTAAGTTCAGCCAAATATTCTACAACATCATCAGGTAAGCAATCAGGTCTTGTTGCAATTGATAACCCGACAACACCTTCTATGTTTAAAACGGATTCAAATTTTTCTTTTAATACTTCAACTGGAGCATGAGTATTTGTGTACGCTTGGAAATATGCCATGTATTTCCCATCTTTCCATTTTTCGTGCATTTTAGCTTTAATGCTATGAAATTGTGTTACAAGGTCATCTGCTCGATTACCCGCAAAATCCCCTGAACCGGCTACACTGCAAAATGTGCATCCTCCATGTGCTACAGTACCATCACGGTTCGGGCAGTCAAATCCTCCGTCTAAAGCAACCTTAAACACTTTATGGCCAAATGTTTGTCGTAAATGATAATTCCATGTATGGTACCGTTTGTTGTCAGATGCAAATCTAAATGGATTTGTCTGTTTCATATGAAAGCTACCTCTCTTTTCTCCGAATGCTCGTTATGCGAACAAATGTCTCCTGTCAAAAAATTTTATCATGATATGTGCTTAATGGACAGTGTTCAACGTAACTTACCAATTATTTTAACTCAAGTTTTTTAACAAACATGCAAACAATAGTAACTGATGAAGCTTATAATGACTTCATACCGTTTGGAGGAGAGACTTAGATGGCAACAAGACAATCTGTTGACGAATATATGCAACGCTGTAATCAAGCACTCGAATATGCACGTGAGCAACAAAAAATCGGTGCAGAACAGGAACATTATAATGAAACTGAATATACTCAAGCTCTACAAGGGCTTGAAAATGCTGTGAATGACATCAATCATTTAGCTTTAAGTGCTAATGATGAGCAGCAAGATCGCATTTACCGGATGAGACTACAATTGCAGCAAGTGCAGAATGAAATGATTTTAAGAAGATATTAGGGGGATGACAGTGAAGAAGCGGTCTAAGCAAAATAATCCTGAGCAGAAAACAAAAAACGGTGTAAATAGCAATGATTTAGAATTAGGCAAAGATTACGATCCTGTTAAGCTTATTAAAAGCAATAATGCAAAGAAGGGTCAGCCGATAAAATCGAAACAGCGAGATGAAACGAAGTAAATTTAAGGTAGGGCTAGATCATTTGATTTGGCCCTTTTCTAAGTAGTTATACATAATCGAACAAAGAACTGTAATTAGATGGCTATAATAGCAAGGAACCCTACAACATGAGGTTCCTTGTTAATCATCAAACTATTGCTTTTGATTCTGTAGCTGGCGTTCACCTAAAGCGATCAAGCGCTTTGTCATTTCTCCACCAACAGAACCATTTGCACGAGCGGTCGTATCGGCACCTAGTTCAACTCCTAATTCGTTTGCAATTTCCTCTTTTAAGGAAGCGAGAGCATTTTCTGCACCTGGCACTAATAGTTTATTTCTAGCCATTGTACAACACCCCTTTTATTGAATATAGGAAGGTACCTTATGAGCACCGATTGAATGCTCAAGATTATGATTCCCAGCTACAGCTTTTTTACACTCTTTTCCTTATATATAAAGGTAAGAGCTGTTTATTAGCGGAAATTTGTGAATCGGGGCTATTTCTTTTCTAATTTTAATATAAGCTATGTTGGAACGGATACATAAGACTCCTGCATGGTTACGTGTGCTAGCAACAAATAAAAGTGCATACCAGTTTTACAAAAAAAATGTGGGTTTATTAAATAGGGAAGGCATATCAAGGAATCTTATCTGACAGTAAATTTGTCGACCATATCTTAATGTATGTTCTTGTAGATTAACGGGTAAAAGCAGGCAGAAAAGTCGGTAAATTCCCATTATTACAACATTCCTTAATAGGTGTAATATTCATTGCAAATAGGGTGAAAAGGGGCTAAAATTCTCTGAGGAACAGAAGGAAACACGAGGTAATTGTGTCTATTTTTATTTGAAAATAGCATGCCTTTTTTTGTTCAATGAAAGCTATAAAATTCGTAGAAAACTAGTTTTATAGCTGTAAATTTATTTGTTAGGAGGATGAAGATGCCACGATCTCTTTGGTTACTTGTAATTGGAATGCTAATAAATGTAATGGGTTCGTCTTTTTTATGGCCTTTAAATACCATTTATATTCACGACCACTTAGGGAAAACGTTAACTGTTGCAGGAGTTGTTTTAATGCTAAATGCAGCGGCAACAGTAATAGGAAATTTAGTTGGTGGTGTTTTATTCGATAAGATAGGTGGTTATAAAACAATTCTTATTGGAATAATCATTACATTAGTTTCTGTCACATTACTTATGTTCTTCCATGGTTGGCCAATCTATGTTTATTTACTTATTTTGATCGGCTTTGGTTCAGGGATTGTTTTTCCGGCGACATATGCGTTAGCAGGAACCGTATGGCCAGAAGGTGGAAGAAAACCGTTTAACGCGATTTATGTAGCACAAAATATTGGTGTTGCAGCAGGTGCCTCACTTGGTGGAATTGTTGCTTCATTCTCATTCACATATATTTTCATAGCAAATGCGGCGTTATATGCAATCTTTTTCTTTATTGCTATTTTTGGTTACCGAAATATAGATGATACAAATGTAAGTCAGACATCAATCCTTGAGGAAAATCGAAAAGGGAATAATGGACCGAGATTTCAAGCGCTTGTTATTCTATGTATTGGTTACTTATTATGCTGGGTTGGATATGTACAATGGTCAACAACGATTTCTTCACATACTCAAAGTTTAGATATTTCGTTAAGTCAATATAGCTTATTATGGACAGTCAACGGTGTTTTAATTGTATGTGCACAGCCATTAATATCATTATTTGTTAAATATTTTGCTAAAACGTTAAAGAAACAAATGATTGTAGGGTTTGTTGTTTTTATTATTTCTTATATAGTTGCAGCGAATGCTGAGCAATTTACTGGTTTTCTCGTTGCGATGGTGATCTTAACCTTTGGAGAAATGTTAATATGGCCAGCCGTCCCAACGATTGCTGATAGCCTTGCCTCAAAGGGAAGACAAGGATTTTACCAAGGCTTCGTTAACAGTACAGCTACTGGTGGAAGAATGATCGGCCCGCTACTAGGCGGACTCATCGTAGACCATTACAACATGAACCTTCTCTTCCTCATCATCATCAGCCTACTATTCATCGGAATCTTCACAACCTATATTTATGACAAAAAGCTCGTTACTGGGGACAGTCCCCAAAAAGAGGCTCTTCAATAATTATTAGGTGAAAGCAATGATGATTGGGGACAGTCCCCAATCATCACTTAAACCTGCCTGTTCAAGGGTTTGAGCGATGAACTTTGGTAGAGATTAGTGATTGGGGGACAGTCCCCCAATAAGTGGTTTATCGATAATAATCGACTCAGTTCAACGAAATGGGGACTGTCCCCCATTTTACATACTTGCATATCATGACAAATTTATATAAAATAAGGTTTAATAAATGTATACGAGATGAACGGAGAGAAGGAATAGTAGGTAGCATTTGATCGTTCAGAGAGTTGACGGCTGGTGTGAGTCAATCGATTGTTGCTATTGAACTCGCCTTTGAGTTACAAATGTGAAAGCCAAATTAGGGTCCTGTAATATTTGTCGTTAATCCACGTTACGGATGTCAAAGTGGGCATACAGTCTATGCCAAAGTTGGGTGGTACCACGGGAACTAAACCTCTCGTCCCTGTTTGGGATGGGGGGTTTTTCATTTTTTTCATTCATCTATGAATAAGTACAGTCATTTGGTCCATACTTTGATCCGTTCAAACGGTTAATACTATAAAATCACGATACATATTGGAAGTTTAGAGAAGGAGGATGCAATATGAGCTTCGATCATCAACAGATTGAAAAGAAATGGCAAAATTATTGGTTACAAAATAAAACATTTAAAACTACTGAGGATACAGATAAGCCGAAATTTTATGCGCTAGATATGTTTCCATATCCATCAGGTGCAGGATTACATGTTGGCCATCCTGAAGGCTACACTGCAACTGACATCCTTTCAAGAATGAAGCGGATGCAGGGCTATAATGTACTTCACCCAATGGGTTGGGATGCTTTCGGTTTACCTGCTGAGCAATATGCACTTGATACAGGGAATGACCCTGCAGAATTTACAAAACATAATATTGATAACTTTAGAAGACAAATCCAATCATTAGGATTTTCCTATGACTGGGATCGTGAAGTAAATACGACAGATCCTGAATATTACAAATGGACACAATGGATTTTCCTTCAATTATATAAAAAAGGCTTGGCATATGTAGATGAAGTCCCTGTAAACTGGTGCCCTGCACTAGGTACAGTATTAGCAAATGAAGAAGTTATCGATGGAAAAAGCGAACGTGGTGGTCATCCTGTAGAACGACGTCCGATGAAGCAATGGATGTTAAAAATTACAGCCTATGCAGACAGACTGCTTGAGGATTTAGAAGAAGTTGATTGGCCAGAAAGCATTAAAGATATGCAACGCAACTGGATTGGTCGTTCTGAAGGAGCGCATGTCCACTTCCAAATCGATGGTCACGAGGAGACTTTTACAGTTTTTACTACACGTCCTGATACTTTATTCGGTGCAACATACGCTGTATTAGCTCCTGAGCATGCATATGTAGAGAAAATTACAACAGCAGAGCAAAAAACAGCTGTTGATGCGTATATTGATCAAATTAAACATAAAAGTGACTTAGAGCGTACTGAGCTTTCAAAAGAAAAAACAGGTGTATTTACTGGAGCATATGCAATAAATCCAGTTAATGGTGAAAAAATGCCAATTTGGATTGCAGATTATGTTCTAGCAACATATGGAACAGGGGCAATTATGGCCGTTCCTGCTCACGATGAACGTGACTTTGAATTTGCGCAAAAATTTAATCTACCAATTAAAGAAGTAGTTAGTGGCGGAGACATTTCAAAAGAAGCTTACACTGGTGATGGTGAGCATGTAAACTCTGATTTCTTAAATGGGCTAGGCAAGCAGGAAGCTATTGAAAAAATGATTGCATGGCTTGAGGAAAATAAAAAGGGTGAAAAGAAAGTAACTTATCGTCTCCGCGATTGGTTGTTCAGCCGTCAACGCTATTGGGGTGAACCAATCCCAATTATTCATTGGGAAGATGGTACTATGTCAGCCGTTCCTGAAGAGGAGCTTCCGCTTGTATTGCCGAAGACAAAGGAAATTAAACCATCAGGTACAGGTGAATCACCACTTGCGATTATTGACGACTTTGTTAATGTCGTTGACCCTGAAACAGGGAAAAAAGGTCGCCGCGAGACAAATACAATGCCGCAATGGGCAGGTAGCTGCTGGTATTACTTACGTTATATTGACCCGAAAAACAGTGAAGCATTAGCGGATGATGAGAAATTAAAGCAATGGTTACCTGTTGATATTTATATTGGTGGAGCAGAGCATGCTGTTCTTCACCTGCTTTATGCACGTTTCTGGCATAAGTTTTTATATGATATTGGCGTAGTACCAACGAAAGAACCATTCCAAAAATTATTTAACCAAGGAATGATTCTTGGAGAAAATAATGAAAAAATGAGTAAATCAAAAGGAAACGTTGTTAACCCTGACGAAATTGTTGAATCACATGGTGCTGATACACTTCGACTTTATGAAATGTTTATGGGCCCATTAGATGCTTCTATCGCTTGGTCTACAACTGGACTTGATGGAGCAAGACGCTTTTTAGATCGAATTTGGCGTTTATTTATTGAGGATAATGGTGAATTAAGTCCAAAAGTAGTTGAACAAAAAAGTGATCAATTAGAACGTGTTTACCATCAAACAGTTAAAAAGGTAACGGAAGATTATGAAGGCTTACGTTTTAATACAGCTATTTCACAACTGATGGTGTTTATAAATGAAGCATATAAAGCAACGGTTTTACCGAAGGAATTTGTTGAAGGCTTTGTAAAATTATTATCACCGATTGCACCTCATTTGTCCGAGGAATTATGGAATAAGCTTGGTCACGAAACAACAATTTCATACGAAGCATGGCCAACTTATGACGAAACAAAGCTTGTCGAAAATGAAGTGGAAATCGTTGTTCAAGTTAATGGAAAAGTCCGTGCAAAGCTTAATGTTGCAAAGGATATTACGAAAGAGCAATTAGAAAATGTTGCCCTTGAGGATGAGCGCGTTAAGGAACAAATCGAAGGTAAAACCATTCGTAAGGTTATTGCTGTCCCTGGAAAGCTTGTTAATATTGTAGCTAATTAAGGAAATTTGAAAATCGCCTCGGCCTATACTGAGGCGATTTTTTTGTAACAGACAGATTGCCCCATGATTGGCATCTAGTTATGTGAGTTTGTTATAATGCAAATATAAGTTGATTTTTAAAATGAGAGGATGTCTATGATGTTTGAAATAAAGGAAATATCACCAGAAGAAGTTCAAGAGAAATTAGAAAATGGAGAAAAGCTAGAATTAATAGATGTTCGTGAAGACGATGAAGTAGAAGCAGGAATGATTCCACAGGCGAAGCATATTCGAATGAACGATATTCCAGATAAACTAGATGAACTAGATAAGGACAAAGAAACGATTTTTATTTGCCGTTCAGGTGGTAGAAGTGCAAACGTATGTGCATATTTGCATGACAAAGGTTTTAACGTTGTAAATATGACAGGTGGAATGCTTTCATACACAGGGGAAACGAAACCGAAAAGCGAGATATAAACAAGGATTTTAATTTATTTTAAAAAGGGTGGCTTAAAATTAAAGGTTCAGCCCCCTCAGACACAATATATAGACTAAAGACGAGGTTAGTTTACTATATACTGCTGTTTGTTGGAGGGGGCAGACCTTTTTGAGTCATCCTCTTTTTTTGTTTTTTAAATACTAAGAAAGCATGCTTGGCATATGTAGTACACCTCAATAATAAACTAGTCAAAAAGAGGTGAATACTAAATGTTACAAGTAGCAGTATTTGATGAAGAACACGAAAAGGATTTAGAGGAAGAAATAAACGCCTTCTTAGCAGAATTAGATGATATACAAGTTAAGGACATTAGATACAGTGTTACGTTAACAATTGATGAAGATGGTGAGCAAATATATTGCTATTCTGCAC
>NZ_CADEPK010000243.1 GCF_902829255.1 Metabacillus niabensis
TTTTGGGGGGCGGCTCAAGTTTTGAATAAGAAAAAACACTTTTGGTTGGGTAGCCTCTTTCAACAAAATTTACAAACCCATCTTTAAAAAAAGAATTAAAACCGCCACAAAGAACTGCTTGCTCACCGAAAAGATCAGTCTCAGTTTCTTCTTTAAATGTTGTTTCTAATACTCCAGCACGTGCTGAACCAATTCCTTTTGCATATGCAAGTGCTTTTTCTTTTGCGTCTCCAGTAACATCTTGGTAGATTGCAAATAATGCAGGAACACCAGCACCTTCTTCATATGTTCTTCTTACTAAATGTCCTGGACCTTTTGGTGCAACAAGGAATACATCAACATCAGCAGGCGGAACAATTTGGCTGAAGTGAACATTAAATCCATGAGCAAAAACTAGTGAATTTCCAGCTTTTAATCCTGGTTTAATTTCAGATTCATAAATTTTCGCTTGTTGTTCATCTGGAAGTAATACCATAACTAAATCACCAAGTTCAGCCGCTTCAGCAACTGAAACTACTGTATGCCCATCTTCAACTGCTTTATTGAATGAGCCACCTTGACGAACTCCTACTACTACATCAAAGCCGCTTTCTTTTAAGTTTAGTGCATGCGCATGGCCTTGTGAACCATAACCAATGATAGCAATCTTTTTACCTTGTAATGCTTGTTCGTTAACGTCTCCGTTATAATATACTTTTGTCATGTATAATCTCTCCCTCAATTTTTATGATTGTTAGTGTGTTTATTGTTTATTACTATTTATCTTTAAAACCTGTTTTACAGGTAAGATTACTCGTTAATCAAACGATAGAAATAGGGACTTCCTTTGTAGCCCTTTGCATTCCACGTGTAAATGCCGTAGTACCAGTTCGAGCAATTTCCTTAATACCGTATGGTTTTAACAAATCGATTAAAACCTCGATTTTTTCTGGTTCACCAGTTACTTGAATGACGACACTCTCACGACTTACATCAATTACAGTTGCACGAAAAGGCTGAATTAATCCTTGGATTTCCATCCGTGTAGCAGGCGTTGACATCACTTTAATTAACGCAAGCTCTCTTGTTACAATTGACTGTGATGTTATATCTACTACTTTTAATACATCAATTTGTTTATTTAGCTGCTTTGTTATCTGTTCAATTTCATTTTCCTCTTGCACGTTTACCACAAGCGTCATCCGTGAAATGCCTTCTGTCTCAGAGTGTCCAACCGTAATACTTTCGATATTGAAGTGCTTTTTCGAAAATAATCCAGTAATACGATTTAAAACTCCGGCTTGGTTGAGAACAGTTAACGAGATGATTCGTTTCATAGTTTAACACCTACCATTTCATGGAGCCCTTTACCAGTAGCAACCATCGGATATACATTCTCATCCTTACTTACATGAATATCTAAAAGTACTGGTCCGTCAGAAGTGATAGCTTTCTTTAATGCTTCTTCCCAACCTTCACTATTTTCAATCCGGATGCTTTCGATACTATACGCTTCAGACAATTTAATGAAATCTGGCTGAGTCACAAATTTAGAATGTGAATAACGTTCACCATGGAATAGCTCCTGCCATTGTCTTACCATTCCAAGTGATCCATTATTCAAGATAACAATCTTAATTGGTAAATTTAGCTCGTGAATAACACCAAGCTCTTGAAGCGTCATTTGAAAACCACCGTCACCTAATACTGCAACAACAGTTGATTTTCGATCGGCTAATTGTGCTCCGATTGCTGCTGGAAGTCCAAAGCCCATTGTTCCTAATCCACCAGATGTTACCCATTTATTAGGCTTATTAAAATTATAGTACTGCGCTGACCACATTTGGTGCTGACCAACGTCTGTCGTTACGATCGCCTCACCATTTGTATACTTATGAATTAACTCTAAAACCTTCTGAGGCTTTAATTCCTTGTCACTATCCTTGTATACGAGTGGAAACTCTTTTTTATCATTAGCCAATTTTGTATTCCACTCACTATGGTCACCTTGTTTTCCATCCTGTTTAATTAATTGCTCTAATACGTTCTTCGCATCACCAACAATTGGAATTTGCGTTGGAACATTTTTCCCAATTTCAGCAGGATCGATATCAATATGGGCTACAACCGCTTTTTTAGCAAAATGGTTTAAATTCATAGTCAAACGGTCATCAAATCTTGCACCGATATTAATTAATAAGTCACAGTCATATAGCGCCATATTGGCTGCATATGTTCCGTGCATTCCACCCATTCCTAAAAATAACGGGTTATCAGATGGAAATCCACCTAATCCTAATAATGTGTTAACAACTGGAATTTGCTGTTGGGTAGCATATGTTAATAACTGTTCTGAAGCTCTCCCGTGGATAACTCCAGCACCAGCTAAAATAACGGGTTTTTTCGCACTGCTTACAGCCTCAACTAATTTTCTTATTTGTAAATAATTTGGTTCACTTGTTGGCTGATAACCAGGTAAATTCACCTTGATATCATAATTGAATTCTCCTTCATTTAAAGAGATATCCTTTGGAATATCAATTAATACAGGACCTGGTCTACCAGTTGTTGCAATGTGAAATGCTTCTTTAATAATTCTAGGAAGCTCGTTTACATTACGTACCTGGTAATTATGCTTTGTTATCGGTGTTGTAATTCCTAAAATATCTGCTTCTTGGAAAGCGTCTGAGCCGATGACACTTGTCGCAACCTGCCCTGTAAAGACTACAAGTGGTAATGAATCAATCATCGCATCCGCTAGTCCAGTCACAAGGTTTGTAGCTCCTGGTCCAGATGTTGCAATGACGACTCCGGGTTTACCAGAAACACGTGCATAGCCTTCTGCTGCATGTATTCCACCCTGTTCATGTCGAGCTAAAACATGAAACATCCCTGAATCATATAAGCTATCGTAAATTGGCAATACAGCTCCACCTGGGTAACCGAATATGACTTCTACATTTTCCTGCTTCAATGCTTCGATTAGCATAAGTGATCCCGACATAGTGTTCGTACATTTGGCTGTTGAGCTATTCAACTGTACATTTGTACTCATACTCTTTCCTCCCTTTAATTTAATATGGATTCATTCACTTAAACTTTAGTTAAAACAGCATATAAAAAACCTTCCCACCCCTCATAAGACTCCACATCAATTTGTGTGCCAAAGGGGCAAAAAGGTTAATAAACTTTTTCGCGGTACCACCCTTCTTCATGGTCAGATTATGACCACCTTACGAGCAGATTATCTGCTCACTTTGATAACGAGTACCGAAGAAATGGGACTCGGTTAATCCTACTTATATTTCAGATTAACACTCAGAGGCGAGTTCATCGTTCGGGAGTATCACCGGCTTCCAGCTACCCCGGTTCTCTGTAGATACTTTACCAAAGATTACTTATCCTCTTCACCGTTTTAACAATATTTCCATTTAGTTTCCAACAAAAACAACTAATCGCTTCATAAAATAATTGTGTGAATTTAGAGAATTTTATTCCTTTTTCTAATGTTCTTGTAACTTTTATTTGAACTTATATTACGCTCTAGAAATTAAAGTGTCAACAGTGTTTTTTAAGAATTGTTTGATTATTTAGATTTATTAGGAACCTTGAATCCGCTTACATTATTGATATTATTGAGATGTTTTTATTAAAAATTTTTTTGGAAAAATCTAAAAATAAACAGATGTCCATCATCTGTTTTGTAAAGTTATCATGAAACATAGGTTTACAATTAACTAACAATCTTTATCG
>NZ_CADEPK010000244.1 GCF_902829255.1 Metabacillus niabensis
TTTTAGGTCTGGCCAGTAGAAGTAGTACACGTGGGGAACCGTTCAGAAGCCCTTTAGGGTTTGGTCAGTAACAAAGGCTTTCAGCCGCAGAGAAAACCACCCGTTATCACGGGTGGTTTTTATTTTTTCTTTAAATAACAAGTAAATTAAGTAAATGATGGATCCTCCACATAATTTTATCTCTCAAGTAAAGACTAATTTAAGAAAAAACGTATCAGTTCATTTTTTTACATAATAGTTGATTTACATCTCTATGAAAGGAGCAAGAGCTATGATTTTTTATGCCTGTGTGAAATATGCAGAGGAGCATCCAGAAACATATCAAGGTATTGAAGTGACCACTCTTGGAAATTCGGATGATGTTGTGGCAAAATTTAATTCCTACGATCCACTACAGGATTTTCATAATTTTGTAAGCTGGTCTGAAAGTGTTGGCGAGGACAATGTGGGATTTTGTGATAGTTTAAAGCATTTTGCTAAGGATTATCATGAGGTTTCTTATGATGCTGCAGAAGAAATGTTAAAAATGATTTATGGTGACCATCAAGATTGTGAAGAAGTAGAAAGCAGATTTTGATCTGACTAATTCAAATGCTAAAAAGGGCTAATCTTTATACATATAATTCCTGTAGCAGATTAACCCTTTTAGCGATTATCATTCATTTTCATCCAACAGTTTCCTTTTTCTTTTTCTCACTTTCGGTGTCATGATTATGCTTGAAATTTGCTTTGTTAAATAATTTAAAGATATAACCGGATACTTGCTTATAATTTTCTTCAATTTTTTCAACAACATAATTAATTCTTTCAAATAGTGTTGCTCTTAAACTATCCATATCGCGAGCCATTTTTTGATGAATGGCATCTTGACTTTCAACACGTTCTAATATCGTTTGATGGAAAGATTCTTGGAGCTCTAAATTATTTTTTATCGACTCATTTACATTCAATTGATCAGCCAATTGGTCATGAAACTGACTATGGAGAGTTTCGAAGTGCTCTACTTTTTTTGTTAACTGATGTAGTGACGTATCCTGTATTGTTAATTGGTCGATGATCGCTTGGTTTAACAATTCATCTTTCTTATGCTTTTCTAATAGGCCTTGATTAGCAGTGTTTAGTGTTTCGAAGCGTGAAATTAATTCATTATGTGCTTCCTCTTGTTTAATTATATAATTTTTCAACGGCTCAATTCGTTCCTCGTGTATTTGTAAATGTTTAAATACATGGTTGAATTGGTTTTGTTGTTCTGTACTCGTTTTAGAGATAAGCCTGCTTACCTCTTTTGTAGCATTAGTTAATGATGAATTTAATTCTGCTTGAAGGTACATGAATTCTTGTAAATAATTGCGACGGAAGGTTTGTTGATTTGAATTTGCTTGTATATTTTTGGTGTTTATATATAAAGTCGGATTATCGTTCTTTTTACTATATACCAAAAGATTCTCCTCCTTTTTTGAAGAAAATGATGTTAATATCCTATGAGAGATAGCCTAATTTTGATAACAACTTTCATGAAAAATGAAAATATGGCTAGAAATAAGGACATACTAGGTTTGTTTAACGCCTTAAGAAAGCTAAAAGTATTTTAGTTTCTTTTGGGAAAAGTGAAAAGTGAGGAAGTATGAAAGGGTGAAAGAAGATGAGTATGGAATGGTTTGATAGGATAAGTGCAGAATTACAAGATCATCTTGAATCAATTTGTGAAAAATATGATCAAGTTGGTCATATGTCCATCGATAGGGGAGCTAAGCATCCAAGAATTGAGTTTTTTGTTGAAACAGAGGATGATGAGCGAGATTACTTCTGTACGCTTTGCTTTGACCCTTACAATGTTGAATTTTACATTGAATCGTTTGATTTTGAATATGATCAAATGTCTCGTACGATCCTATCTGATATTGAAGAAATCATTGATGCAGTTCACGAAAGTTTTCATATGTATATGAATGACGATGATGAAGAGGAATATGATGAATCTCAGGATATCGAAGAAGATAATGTTCTTGAGGAAATCGATGTAGAGTGGGAAACACCAGAGGTTACTGCTTTTATGCACGAGGATGAAGTGGAAGTAACATATCAATTCGGTATTATTCAAGAGACTGGTGACGGTGTGCTTAAAAGAATAAATCGGATAAAAACAGACGATGATCAGCTCATTAAAGATGAAACAAATTTTATTTTTAGTAAAGAAGAAGCAAGTACAATTATCGCGATGATCGCAAGTCATATGGACTCTTTATCAGAGTTTGATTTTCAATAAACGTAAAATTTTTAAAGCAAAAAGTAGCAGATTGAAGTTAACATTTCCTGTTAACTTCTTTTCGTATTTAAATGAGAAATTAATCTCCTTTGCCCACAACATTTAATATCCATAAAAATGTAGGTTTTTTTAACTTTTTCACGAAATAGTGAGAAGTGATATATTTTCTTAAAACTTTATATTTGTTATGATGATAATTCACAATTGTAAAAAAGTTACGAAGGGCGGGGTTTCATGTCAGAAAATAAACAGGAATTACATACTGAACAAATAAGAATCAATCAAGTCATCGAAAAAATGAAAAGCGAGTTAGCTTTATTGGAACAGCAGACATCAACAGTGAAGTCAGATATCCTTTCGATTAGAAGAAATTTCTGGGAAGATGTTACTGTAAATATGGACGATGCTGTTGAAGCGGGAGAAACTGCAACTAGCATCAAGCAGCAAGCTGAATTTTTATCTGAACGTGAACATCGTCATAAACATTTACATAAGGATGTTAAAAACTTAAGACGTTTAGTTGAGACGCCGTACTTCGCCCGGATCGATTTTAAGGAAGATGGAGAACAGGATATAGAACGAATATATTTAGGAATAGCCTCATTTTTGGATAACGAATCAGATGAGTTTTTAGTTTACGATTGGCGTGCCCCCATTTCAAGTTTGTATTATGATTATTCTCTTGGTCCTGCTAAATTTACGGCACCAGGTGGTACTGTTACAGGTGAATTACAATTAAAAAGGCAGTTTATTATAAAAGATGGTATTATCGAAGGGATGTTTGATACTGGTTTAACAATAGGTGATGAGCTCCTTCAAGAAGTATTAGGTAAGCAATCAAATGCACAAATGAAGAGCATTGTTGCTACTATCCAAAAGGAGCAAAATAAAATCATTCGTAATGAAAAGGGGAAGCTATTAATCGTTCAAGGTGCTGCAGGGAGTGGGAAAACATCAGCAGCTTTACAACGAGTTGCCTTTTTACTATATAAATACCGTGAGACATTAAATGCTGAAGAAATAGTATTGTTTTCTCCTAACCCGATGTTCAATAGCTATATTCGCAATGTTTTGCCTGAGCTAGGAGAAGAAAATATGCAGCAAACAACATTCCAACAGTATTTAGAATTTTCCTTAGGTGATTCCTTTCATGTAGAAGATCCTTTTTCTCAAATGGAATATATGCTAACTGCTCAACATGAACAGGATTACGAGGTAAGAAAAAAATCAGCAAAATATAAGTCATCGATCCAATTTTTACATGTTGTTGAACAATATTTAACACATTTAAGTAATGAAAATTTAGTGTTTCAAGATATTGTGTTTAGAAATGAAGTTGTCATTTCTACATTAGAAATATCTGATTATTTTTATTCATTAGATAAACAACTATCGATTACTAATCGAGTCAAACTTACTGCTACATGGTTACTATCTGAACTAAAAAAGCTTGAAAAAAGTGAGAGAAAAAAAGAGTGGGTTGAAGATGAAATTCAATATTTAGATAAAGAGGAATATCAGTTTTATTTTCAAAAGTTAAGTAAGCAAAAACGTTTCTCGCAAGATACCTTTGATGATTTTGAAAGAGAGCAAGAACAATTAAGCATTTATGTAGTTAAACGAGCCTTGAGTCCTGTAATAAAAAAAATAAAACGGCTTGACTTTCTTAATATGAAGGCAATTTATCAGCAATTATTTACTCTTAACCAAAATGACTTGCACTTAACGATTTCACCTATAACAAATCTTGACTGGCAAGAAATTTGCCAATATACAAGTAAGCATTTAAATAACAATCACCTTCCTTATGAAGATGCAACACCTTATTTGTATTTAAAGGAAATGATTGAAGGGTTTAAAGTCAACACAAGTGTTAAATATGTTTTTATTGATGAGGCTCAGGATTACTCATCCTTTCAATTTGCTTTTTTAAAGCATTTATTTCCAAATTCCCGTTTTACAGTACTCGGCGATATTAATCAAGCAATTTATGCACATCATTCACATACTGGGATAGAAGTGTTAAAGAATTTATTTAATGGTGAAAGCATTGAAACGATTAAATTAACTAGAAGTTATCGCTCTACAAAGCAAATCATTGAATTTACATCAGCAATATTAGAAAAAAACGAAGAAATTGAGCCCTTTAATCGTAATGGACAGAAGCCAATTATTTTAGAAAAAAATGATGAAAACGAAATAATTGCTCAAATTGTTGATAAAATAAAAAATAACAGCACATATAAAACAACGGCAATCATTTGTAAAACTCAAAAGGAAGCAAATCGTGTATTTGACTTACTTAAAGATAGTATCGAGGTTGAACTTATTGATAAAAGAAGCAATCAATTTGATTCTGGTGTAGTCATTATTCCAGCCTATTTAGCTAAGGGAATTGAGTTTGATTGTGTAATATTGTTTAATGCTTCGTATGAACAATACGGGAGTGAAGAGACAAGAAACCTCTTCTATACAGCATGTACTAGGGCGATGCATGAATTATTGATCTTTTATACAATGGAAGCTACTCCATTCCTTGCAAATATACCAGAGGAGCTTTATATAAATAAAACTAAAATAGAGGGATAACGGTGGAAATGATCGCACAATTACCTTATATAAAAGTTATACGCTCTATTGAAGAGAATCAACAGCATTATAAAGAAGAAGAGTATATGATTGCATTTTCGCTAGAAGCTGTTTGGACCGATGGGGAAGTTTTTCACCAACATGAGGTATTAGATATGTCTTTTCGTCCTTTTTCAAATCAAATGGGGCTTATTTATTTACATACGATAAAAGGCTTGTACTGCTATACTATTAAAGAAAATCCTAAAATGTTTATTGAAACCTTTAAGCAACTCAAATCAGCTCTTTAAATTATGAAGTAAAAAGAGGGTGTCTCAAAACCAAAGGTACCAGACTCCTAACAACACAATAAATAGACCTAATGTGAGGCTAGTATACAATTTATCAGTGTTTATTAGGAGGGGGGCAGACCATTTTCAGTCACCCTCTTTTTTTAATTATTTAATTTTTGATGATTTACGAAGATGTTGTTTCGTCTGTTCAATAAATTTCTTGAAAGCCTCTTTGCTAACTCCATTTGCTATTGCTAAGTTAGCCAATGTGAAAATTTCACTATTCTCAGCTTGATGGACCGAATGTTTATTTATTTTGTTCATTTACACCCCTCCATATCTTCTGTACAAGAATAATTCATGGCTTGTTATTTAATAGCTAAACAAAGAGCCAATACCCGTTTTTATCAGATCGTAAACTGAAATTAATTCAATTTTTTATGTCATCACAAGTGAAGCCTTGTTTCTTTAACATTGAGGCTACATGAGGATATCGGTCATTATAATGCTTTCCCTTATAAAAGCTAGCTACCCTTGCTGTCCATGTAGGAGGGTTTTCATGATCAGTTAATTTTCTTTGATGTTCTTGGTATGTTTTATTATATGTATGAATGATTTGCTCTTGATCTTTGTTATAGACTTCTTGATGGATAAATGCTTCATTTGGTAATCGTGGATTATGCCCCGGATCATTATAACCATAGCCTATACATAAGCCACAAATTGGAATTACATATTCAGGTAAATTCAAGTACTCAATAACCTCTAAAGGATTTTTACGAATACCACCTATCGGAACAATTTGTAAACCTAATGATTCAGATGCTGCAATTGCATTACTTAAGGAGATACCGACATCGGTTGCTCCAACTAATAACATATCAACATCATGAATTGCCTCCATTGGTATTTGTTCAATCTTACTAGCGAGCTTTGTACGATAAAAATCTGCACAGAAAATAAGGAATACCGGAGCTTCAATAATATGTTTCTGATTACCGCATAATGAGGCTAATGTTTGTTTTCTTGCTTTATCTTTGATTACAATAACTGAAACTTGCTGACCATGGATCCAAGTAGGGGCTGCTTGAGCAGAAGTAAGGATAGCATCTAGCTGTTCAGTAGAGATTTCTCGGTCTTCAAAATGTCGAAAAGATCGATGGCTTGTTAAGGTTTTAATAACTTCATTCATGATGAATCCTCCTATATTATAATATATATGGTAACTATACTTGATCT
>NZ_CADEPK010000245.1 GCF_902829255.1 Metabacillus niabensis
CTATAAGACATTATAGAAAATTGTGTGCTTTTTTATTGAGTAAGAAGCTAGATAAAATATTTTTTAGAAATTGATGAGTTAGTTTTGATTTCTACGGAGTTAGTGGTATCAAGACTTCTTGGATTCCCTAAGAGGAAATATAGCTATTTTTTATTTAAATTGATTATGTCACACCTTTAAGTTTTTTTAAACAAAAATATATAATCATATCAAAAATATTGAAATGTTGTCAATACTTTATCTAGCACCTATACCCTTAAACTAAACAGTTATTAAAAGTATTATGGAATGGCAATTTTGATAACATAGTTGTTCATGATAATGGAAAATGGGAAGTAAATGTTGAAGAGATTGATGGTGAAATTAAGCTTGAGTACAAAGACCTCCATGAATTGTCAAAAACAGAAGCTCTTGTTCAATTGGCGAATCTCACTGCTAAGCTCCTTTTAAAGACTGATTATGAGTATGCTCAACTAGTTAAAGAGAGCTATGATTTTGAATATAAACTTTGGTTACAAAATGAAGAGAGTTATAAGGAGGACTGTGAAGAAGAAGGTATTAAGCGTGAAGAGGGAAATTTTGAATATAATTATTATCCTTCTTTGATAGATAGGTTAGATGATCCTTATTTTGATTACCTTTTTGACTTACTATCTGAATTTAAACGCAATTTTAAAATGGAGACAGGTTTAGATATTGAAAATGAAACTGAAGATGAATTTGAAGAGGATTTAAGCAAACATTTAACTAAACCTTCTTTTATTTCTTATAATATAATTATATTGGGCATGCTTCTATATTAAAGGAGAGAGTTATAAGGATAGACAATATCTAAATGAAGAACATCCATTATTCGATAAAGTAAAAACACAATTTAATGAATTACACAATAAGGCAGTAAGCCTTGCAAAAAAAGATGTTAGAGCTGATGTAAAGGAATTTTTAGATTGCTATTATCAAATGAAATTTTAGTCAATTGTAAACCAAATAAAATAGGAGTTTTATATAGAAGTAATCATAATTAACATATTGGAGGTTTATAGTGGAAAGAGAAAAATTAATCAAATTCATTGAAGAATTATCTGATGATCAATACGAGCAATTTTACTGTGTAATTTCAAATTTTGCGAATAAAGTGTAAGGAACTGATCGGATGAAATTTGAAGAAGTAATGGAG
>NZ_CADEPK010000246.1 GCF_902829255.1 Metabacillus niabensis
TTATTAAAGAAGGAGTGACTTCCTTCCATATTTTTAAATTTCCGTACAATACTGATACATCGTTTGGTAAAGAAAGCAATAGGTTTAAAAGAGTTGTAACAGCATCAGGATCAAGCCAATCGTCCCCGTCTACTTCTAATATGAAATCCGAGTTAATCTTTGGCAATATGGAATTTAGTGCTCTTGCCTTTCCACCATTTTCTTTATGAAGAAATGTAATATTATCCCTTTCAGTTGACCATTTTGCTAAGATATCATGTGTTCTGTCAGTTGAGCCATCATCGATTACATATATATGCTGGAATGGTTCATGTTGCAAAAGACATGATAAAAGTGCTGTTTCGATATACTTTTCCATATTATAAGTGGACATCATTACTGAGAGAGAAATTGGAGTATCTATTTTTTTTGTTTTTAAGGTAAATTTTTCAAGATACTTCCATTTATGCATATTTGCAGTATCTATTTTTTTCCTTAGTTGCCTTACTCCTTCGTAATGAGAAGATGCTTGTAAATTTTGGTTTAAAAGCCACGCTACAAAGCACGCTTCATTAAAAGGAACAAATTTAGAGGAGAGTAAAGGGTATTTTTTTAATAAAGAAGCACTGACTATAAATGGTCTTTTAATTGATAGGTTTCTAACAGTTATCTGGCTAGTCATGATAAATTTCTTCTCCTTGTAAGAAAGGGAGGAATGATATATTTCGGTTGTTAGGATTTCATCTGAATACATAAACATTATATAGTCAGAGGTACTATTAACAAGTTGATTTATTTGTTCTCCAATATCTGTCATGACGATTACTCGACTATTTAAAGTCAAGGGCGTGCTTACATGAATCTTCCTGTAATGAAAGATTGTTACTTTACCTATGTGGTGTTTTAGATAAGCTAAGGAGTCAATTGCCCTATTTATTCGTGATTCGTTACTGTAATCAATAAAGAAAATATCGATTGAGCTCATTAATTTCACTCCTAAGTAACAAAATCTTTTTGATTATAATTACATATTCATCCTTCGACATTTCTAGAAGCACATTTTTAATTAGGTATAAAAGGAGAAGCACGGTAACTAGTTATTTTTCATATCTTATTAAATGAGATAATGAAAAAGGAGATTAATAAACATGTCAAATAATTCCAATGGTTATCTAACTGCTGAAGAACTTTCAATACAAAATCACCTTTGTATGCTGCCTTTTGGAGATGCATCAGATGACTATTCAACTGATTGGACGAAGGAAGAGTTAAAATATTATCAACATTATATTGTTGAAGGAAATCCAATTGATACAATGTTCAAGGCATTTATTTTTAATCCAATACGAGTTAGAGAAAATTATTTCATTCATTCAATGCATACTGGATTAGGAAAGCTTGCGAGAAATAATGATTGGTTGCAAATTATCGAGAGGCTCTTTATGGATGATGTGAACTTGGACGCACTTCATCAAAATACAAAATATGGGGAGAAAACAGACGTTTGGATAACGATTCCATATCCAAATCCACTACAAGAAAGATTTGGTCATGTATTTGGAAATAACCTTAATTTTGTAAATGATGCAGATCGAATAAAAGCGGTTCAGTGGTGGATTGATTGTTTTATGATGAGATGGGAAGAGAAAACAAATCTGCATGATAAGCTTGTGTTAAGAGGATTTGCATGGCAGCGTGAATCTATTAACTCAGGTGATGAGGCGCTTGTTAAAGCTTCTAATGAATACATTCATAAGCACCAATTATTATCAATCTGGCCGTTTAATTATGGCTCATCAGGCTGTTTAACGTGGAAAGAATTTGGTTATGATGCAGCAACCGCAAATCCTAACTATTATGGTAATACAGAGGTAGATACTAATTGGATTACCAATACTTCAGTCTTTGCTAAACATTATCATACTGGTATGCAAATTAATTACGGGAAGGGTGCAACATATAATAGTACCCATATTTATGATTATTTAAATTTAGGGCTAACAAATGAATTTATCGAAAACTGTTTATTGCTTTATCAATTCCATGACCAAACAATGAAACAGATTTATGAAGAGGACTTTACAGCATATATTCAAATTTATTCATTTATTAAGAATATTTATCAGGAATTTAGATATCCAGGAATAACGTACTAAAGCTTGTTTTAAATGATTCCTGATTTTAAATATTGATTTCTGTAATAATAACTATTCTATTTTCAATAAAGAAAAATTAATGAAGGAAAGGGTTTCGTTTTTGGTATTCTTTATAAGAAATTAGAGAAATGACGTATAGTGGTATACGTCATTTCTTTAGTTTGTATTGTTGTTAATGTACATTGTTGAAACCAAATGGACCCTGAATTTCATTATGATTTAAATATAATTGCTATATTAATGTTCAGCAGCATATTGAAAAAGTAATCAAACAGAAGGCACAATTTAGCTCAACCTGGCGCTCAGAGAGTAATTGTAAAGGTTTGGAGTGATATTGAAAATTATCTAGTTAAGGTATCAAATCAAATTGAACCACAAGGATTAGATGATTTTACATGAGTACTTTATTTATTTGCTTTTACGTTATTGATTTCCATGTCTATTTTATCTTTATTGGATGTAACTCATGATTAAGTTTCCTGGTTTTAGAACAGACACCAAAAAGTAAACCATATATATACTTGAGATTTATCTATCTTATGTTGTTTAAAAAGGTAATAAATAATGATGGAGGAGATAAATTATGGATTATTTTATTGGTCTCAGCATTCTATATTAAATTAGTTTGATAAGTGTTGTCAGGGTCATTACAGGCTTTGTGAGAACTGTAGAACAATGTTATGCAGTTTCCGTAATAACTACACGTAGTGGAGCTTATTTGATACTAGGGACGAAGAAGAAGCCGGTATTATCATTGATTGCTGAATGATTTCAAATAACTCAGAATATAGAGGTATAATTTTTGTCATTTTCTTGCTGGTATTCAAGACTTAATGATGTCGTTATTAATAGATCTATTGATTGGAGTACTTGTAACAGGGCATGGGATTGAGATAAAAAATCAGATATTTTTTATAAAAAAGCTCTCGGTTTTTAAAAATAGACTAGAGAGCTTATATTATTTAAATATATAGTTGTAAGATCTGTCATTTTGTAATTAGCTTTAGGCTTTTTAAAATGGATAGAAATATATTTTTTTATTCCATTTTCCAACATGCAAACTAATGAAGGGGAAAATAAAAGACATGTGTCCGGTGATACTTTGAACACATGTCCTGCAGTATAAAGCTTTTTAACTTTACAATTTTCAATGAACTAAGCCTTCCTACATATATTAAATTCTATAATTTTAGGATGAATGTTTAGAAAAGCATGTTTTACTATTAAAGATTTTTATAAATGTTAATTAATTGTTCTGTAATAATACGGTGATCGTGGTACTTTTCTACATATCCTCTTCCTAATATTCCTAAATTTTGTCTTAAAAGAGGTTGTTCTAATAAAATCTTTACATTTTCGTATAACGTATCTGGATTTGCATTTACTATTGGTAGAACACTCGGGAAAGTGGAAACTAAATCAGGTCGAATATAGGTGACAACAGGTTTTCCTAAGGCCATCGATTCAACGCTCAATAGTCCGTATGAGCCACAAAGGATTTGGTCGATAATGATATCGGCTTTTTCATATAATTCAATAACTTCATCATGGCTCATTTTTTCAATTCTTTGGTAGTCAAAATCATAGTTCTCTCTTAATTTATTAATTACTTCTTCGATATAAACAGTTCCTTTAAAGTCAGGATTTGTTGGAGCGTGTAGCAGTAATGGCTTCTTTTTGTGTATTGGAGGGTAGAATGGTTTAAAATGCTGTAAATTAATCGCTATTGGAACGACATGGACTTTATCATAATAATTTTTTACATATTCATAAACCTCATAATCCTGAACAATTGCCTGTTTAATATAAGGAGTTATTTTCGTCAACCTCTCATGAATCACTTCATTTGCTGGTGAATCTCCGGTATAGACATAAGGGTTATTCTCTTTTGCTTGTTCATGGAATCGTACATCATTTCCCCAATGATGCATAATCATCTTTTTTTGTTTATTAAAGATGAGTGGAAGATCCTCATAGTTTTTGTCAAGTGTTGTACAGTAATGAAAATGAAAGACATCAAAAGAATCGATGATTTCATCCTTCAATTTTTTAATTTCTTCTTCACTCGTATTAATTAGGTTATCCTTGTAACCAAGATAAGAATGATAAGTGTTATATCCTGTTGATTCGAAGCCTTTTTGCTTTAATCCGTCACTTAATATACCCATTTGTCCAGCTATTTCGGTTGTACCGTGGAATACTTTCATGAACTTTCACCTCGAGTTAGCCATTGATATGTTTTTGTTAAGCCTAAAATTAAGCTGTGATGACACTCCCACCCCAGCTTTTTTAAATTTGAATGGTCGAGACATCTACGTTGAACAACATCGACGGATCTTTTTGGAAGGAATGATAACTTTAATTCTTGATTTCCACAAACTTTATTAATTTCCGTTGCAAGATCGAGAACTGACGTTTCTTTTTCTGTGCTAACATTGTAGACATGACCAATTGACTGATCGTTTGTTGCGACTAGCAATATTGCATTTAGGGCATCTTCAATATAAGTAAAATCTCTCGTCTGTGTTCCGTCACCAAAAACATGCATAGACTGATTGTGCATTGCAGCTTCAAAAAATTTAGCCACAACACCGCAATATGGGTTACTGATCAATTGGCCAGGGCCGTATACATTTGATAATCGGAGAATTGTAACTGGTAATTTGTACATATAATGGAATACATGGCAATAATGTTCGGTCGAAAATTTGCTAGCAGAGTAAGGTAATTTCGTATTGTGATAGGTTTCAGGAGTAGGTAAAATAGTGGCATCTCCATATACTGATGCAGTAGAAGTGTAAACAAATCGCTTTAAATTACGGGAAAGTTGCTCTGTTTTTTGTAATAACAATAGGCCACCGTATAGGTTTGTTTCGAAATCATCTTGAATATTATTGTAAGATAAAACTAGGTTTTTACATGCCAAATGAAAAACATATTCGACTTCAGGAAGTACATGCTCTAAAGTTTCTTCATCTGTAATACTTGCGTGAAAAAACGAGATATTAGTTGCATTTGGAATCGATGATTTATTCCCTGTCGAAAGGTCGTCAATAATATAAATATGCTCAGCAACAGGTATCATTTCTTTGACTAACTGAGAACCTAAAAAACCTGCACCACCTGTAATTAAAATTTTTCCGAATTTCATGTTGGACCACCTTTAGATTTCATATTCATTGTATTAAAATTTTCTAATGGGAGGTTTTGACTTTTCCCTGTTAGTGTAGAATTGTATAAAGCGAAAATGGTTTCTAATGCTTTTTTTCCTTCCTCGCCAGAAATTAGAACTTGTTGATTAGGAGTTTGGATAGATTCGATAAAATTATTATACATATATAATTGTTCATTTTGGTCGCTCGTTAATTGCTCCAACTCATTCAAGCTTGTTACTTCATCTTTAATGAACCATCTTGAAATTGAATTTAATGATGGTCCTTCGATGGAAATACAGCCTTTTTCACCATAAATTGATAAGTGATATCCTAAATTATTGGGCTGTGTAATGATATTTGCTTCAATGATTCCTTTTGCTTGATTTGCAAAGGTAAGGATTCCGAGTGCGATGTCTTCTGTTTCTTTTGTTTGAGAAAACCTTGAGATATCACCATATACATTTTTTACATCGCCTAAAAACCATTGTAATAAGTCGATTACATGTATACCTTGGTTGATTAACATACCACCGTCTTTACCCCAGTCACCTCGCCATGCTGCACCTGCATAATATTCTGGAGAGCGGTTAAGGCGAATTGAAGCAACTCCTAAATAAGGTCTGCCGATTTTCCCTTCATCTATTACTTCTTTAATCTTTTGCATAATAGGTCTGAATCGCATTTGATGACAAATCATTAATTGAAGGTTTTTTGCCTTTGCTAGTTGGATGATGTCATCTGCTTCTTTTAATGAAAGTGTCATTGGTTTTTCAAGGATCACATGCTTTCCGGCAATTAGTGAGATTTTTGCCATTTCGGCATGTAAACCAGAAATTGTACAAATAACGACAGCATCAACTTCTTCACTTTCAACCATATCTGTATAGGTAGTATATTGTTTTATTGTTTCATGAGTATTAGATGCATTTTTATAATAAGTAATTGCATCGTTCATTCTTTCTATTTGTATATCGCTTACTGCTACAAGTTTAGCATTTTGACAATGAGCGATAGCGTCAAGATGACGCTTTGAAATAAATCCGCATCCAATAATGCCAAATCTAATTGTCACTGCTGTTTTCCACCTCTCTACGTAATACCTTAACGACATGATCTTGGTCGCTTTCAAGTAAGAAAGGAGACATCGGTAGCGCGAATAATGTTTCAGATAATTTTTCAGAAACTGGAAAATCACCTTTTTTATAACCTAAATGTGCATAGACATTTTGTAGATGAAGACATAATGGATAATATACTCCTGTATGAATATCTTCTTTTGTTAACCTTTCGATAAATTGATCCCGTTTTTCAGAGCCTACACAATATAAATGATAAATGTGAGAACGGTCGTTTTTTTCGACTGGAAGAGTTAAAGTAGCATTTGATAGTGCTTGATTATAACGTAATGCTAGTTCTCTTCTTTTATCATTCCAGCTATCTATTTTGTTTAAAAGTATGAGTAAAATAGCTGCATGAATTTCATCTAATCGACTATTGTAACCAATTGTGTCATGGTAATATTTCTTTGATGTTCCATGTGTACGTAAACTGCGAATTTTTTTAGAAAGTTCTAAATCAGAGGTAGTGATTATACCTCCATCACCTAATGTACCGAGGTTTTTGGTCGGGAAAAATGAAAAGCAAGCTGCATCACCTAATGAGCCGACTGCTCTGTCTTTATACGTAGCACCAAATGCTTGGCATGCATCTTCAATGACGATAAGCTGATATTTTTTAGCTAAATCCATAATTTCATCCATATCTGCTGATTGACCAAATATATGAACAGGAATAATCGCTTTTGTTGCACTCGTAATTTTTTCTTCAATTTTAGCAGGTGAAATAGTATAGGTTACAGGATCTACGTCAGCAAAAATTGGTGTTGCACCAACTCTTGAGATAGCTTCTGCACTTGCAAAGAAAGTAAATGGACTCGTAATGACTTCATCACCGTTGCCAATTCCATATGCTTCTAGAGTCAAAACTAATGCATCTGTTCCATTTCCAACTGCAACAGCATCTAAAACACCAAGCTTAGTTGCAATACTTTTTTCTAATTCTCTAACTTTTGGACCGAGTATATATTGTCCACTATCAAGAACGTGTTCTATTTCTTGTAATATTTCAGATTTAACAGATTGAAATTGCTTCTTTAAGTCAATTAGTTGAATCATAATGTCCTCCTTTGGTCAACTTCCTAAGTTGTCGTCACATTAACGTATGAGAGTCATAGTTTTGTCGTAACGGCAAGTAAACTAATTAACCTCTTTATTTTCAACAAAAAACCACCATTTGAATGGCAGCTTTAATTTTTTCCATGATTTTGTTTAATGAGTAATGTTCAATTTTTTTTCTAAAAGAATTTTATTTTGTATAATTCTCTCATCTTTAGGACGATAAGAAAGAGCTTTTTCATTATGTTCGTAGGACTTTTTGAAGTCACCTAATCGGTAATAACAAACACACATTTGTAAATGAGGATACCAAGTATAATAAGCGGGATAGCTAAAGCTCCATTTATCCTCAGGTGGAATTAGCTCGGTGGCTAAGTTATACCAATAAATAGCAGAGTGAAAATCCTGTTTTCTTTGAAAATAGTACCCTAGTCTACTACAAGTCTCTGCCCTTGGCGTTTTTGAAAATTCAAATGACTGGAATAAGCTTTTTAATTCATTCTCAAAGTCTCCAAGATATCGATAACAGTCAGCTTTATTTATACAAGCATAAACTTTATCTTCTATCCAGCCTTCTTTTATTGCAATATTTTCGTTATAGCTCTCGATCGCTTTCTCGTAATGACCATTTTCTCTAAGCTCATTTCCATAGTAGAAATAGTCTCTTGCTGAAAACACGTCACCTCTATCAAGCTTGGTTTGATATATGTTCAGGTTGCGCCCAACTGAATGTTTTATTTTTTTGTGAGTGACTGAGATATCAGAATTAATAATTTTCCCGTATACCTCAAGATACTGGTGACAATCTCCTTTCCAGACAAAATTCTTTTCGCGTTTTACTAATCGATTTCTTCTATAACGGATTGTAACATTTCCATATTCATCGGTACCTGCGTCATAATACATAGATACAGAATCAACAGAAGGGTCAAGTGTTTCCTTTAGTTCTAATAGCTTCTTTTGGTCTGCCTCTAATAGGACATCATCCGCATCTAGATATAGGATGTAATCTTTCGTAGCATATTTAAACGATTCATTTCTAGCTGCAGCAAAATTGCCAATCCACTCAAAATAAAAGACTCTATCAGTATATTGTTTTGCAATTTCAACAGTACGGTCTGTAGAACCAGTATCGACGATATTGATTTCATCTACTATGTCTTTAACAGTATCAAGACATCGAGCAAGTACTTCTTCTTCATTTTTAACAATCATACAGAGACTAATTGTTACCAATAGTTATACACTCCTTTAGATGTAAGTAGCATGCTTCTATAGTTTACTTTTGTTAAGGTCGAAATGTATGGACTGATTCCTACTTTTCGAAAAAAGGGCTTAATCATAAGAATGAAACAAATAGAGGGAGGGATTTTAAATAACGAACAAAATAGTCTTATTGCCGTATTAGTTTTGCAAATCTGTTTTTCTAAATATTAAAGTGCGTAGGATGTGCATCTCTTAATTTAGCTATTAAGGTTACATTAGTCGGAAGCATATAAATCTATTTATTGTTATTTTATTAGCTTAATGGTTCCTTTAAGGTTAGTTGTTTCATAAGTATGTAAGGTGAGAGGGTAAAAGGAATGATAGGAGTGGAATAATGGAGAAAATATTTAGCAGTATCTTAGATAAAATTAATAATAATGATATTATGCTTGCTGAGGAAACCTTAAATAAATTTCAACAGCATCTTATAAATATAGGGGATTATTATTTTTTTCAAGCGCTTTTAAATATTAAGAAGGAAAACTATACGAATGCATGGTTATGGTCTTGGAGGGGAAAGGGATTATTTCCTGAAATGCAAGAAATAAATGAAATTTATGCAGTGATTGATGAACATCTTTATAAAGGGAAAAATACGCAAAAAGAAATAAAATGGAAAGGGAAATCTATTCGTTTGAATCTTGAATTCATTAACAAGCTTTCAAAAGCAACTAATCCACAAGTGTTACAAGGTTCAATGGAAATTGCAAACCAAATGAACACGTTGTCTAAAGGATTGCAGCTGCTGAATGTAAAAGCACACACAATTAATTATTATCCTTACTATTTAGGTTATCAATCTAATTATGAATGGAATTTAATTGGGCAAAGAAGCGATCCAGCAATCAACTCTAAATTAAGAAAACTAACAAAAGAATTAATTTTGAATTATGATATTTTTCATTTTCACTGGGGAACAACCTTAACTTTAGACTGGTCTGATTTAGAAATATTAAACGAATCTCAGAAGTCGTTAATTATGCAGCATTGGGGGAGCGATGTTCGTCTATTTTCAGAGGCAAAGAAGTTAAATCCTTATGCATTAGTAAAAAATCATAATGAAGATGATTTAAAATGGAGATTAAGTAAACTCTCTGAACATATTAAACATTGTGTTGTTTTTGACGAAGAATTGTATCATTATGTAAATAATTTTTATGAAAAGACAACTATCATTCCATCTATGATTGATACAGAACAATATAAACCCAAAATTGACCAAGTGAAAAATTCACGGCCAGTAATAGCTCATGCCCCAACATCACCATATATAAAAGGTACAAAACATATATTAAAAGCAATTGAAACCTTAAAGGAGCAATATGAATTTGAATTTATTTTAGTACAAGGTAAATCCCATAAAGAGGCAATGGAAATTTATCAAAAGGCAGATTTAATAATTGACCAGCTTCATATTGGTAGTTATGGTCTTTTTGCCGTAGAAGCAATGGCGCTTGGAAAACCAGTTATATGCTGGATTAGCGATTTTATGAAAGAAAAATATCCTAAAGAACTCCCCATCATCATTGCAAACCCAGATACAATCAAAGAATGTATTGAATATAGCTTGAAAAATCTAGATATGCTATCTGAAATAGGAAAAAAGGGAAGAAAATATGTAGAAATACATCATGACATGATAACGAATAGTCAAATGATGTTAAAGAAGTATAAAGAAATTTTACAGAATTAAGTTAAATGAAAGTAGCACAATTGAGAATTGGTTTGTGCTATTTTTTTGTTGATTTATACATAAAAGTGTTTTTAAGGAACTTTCATGTTTTATTTTGTTGTAAAACATATAAAAAACTATCTGAAAGGGAACTCCCTTCCAGATAGAAAAAATTAATTGCTATTTTTTATTAAGCTCCTGTCGGACCAGTAGGACCAGTAGGACCAGTAGGACCAGTAGGACCAGTAGGACCAGTAACACCTGTTGGACCAGTAACGCCAGTAGGACCAGTGACACCTGTTGGACCAGTAACGCCAGTAGGACCAGTGACACCTGTCGGACCAGTAACACCAGTTATACCAGTAACACCAGTTATACCAGTAACGCCAGTAGGACCAGTAACACCAGTAGGACCAGTAACACCAGTAGGACCAGTGACACCTGTCGGACCAGTAACACCAGTAGGACCAGTAACACCAGTTATACCAGTAACGCCAGTAAGACCAGTGACACCTGTCGGACCAGTAACGCCGGTAGGACCAGTAACACCAGTAGGACCAGTGATACCCGTAACGCCGGTAGGACCAGTGACGCCAGTGATACCCGTAACGCCGGTAGGACCAGTGACGCCAGTGATACCCGTAACGCCGGTAGGACCAGTAACACCAGTAGGACCAGTGACGCCGGTAGGACCAGTGACGCCAGTGATACCCGTAACGCCAGTAGGACCAGTAACACCAGTAGGACCAGTGACGCCGGTAGGACCAGTAACACCTGTTGGACCAGTAACTCCGGTAAGACCAGTAGCACCCGTCGGACCAGTAACACCAGTAGGACCAGTTATGCCAGTGACACCCGTCGGACCAGTAACGCCAGTCGGACCAGTAACGCCGGTAGGACCAGTGACGCCAGTGATACCCGTAACGCCGGTAGGACCAGTGACGCCAGTGATACCCGTAACGCCGGTAGGACCAGTAACACCAGTAGGACCAGTGACGCCGGTAGGACCAG
>NZ_CADEPK010000247.1 GCF_902829255.1 Metabacillus niabensis
CTTTAAGTACTCATTGCACAATTCGCATATGAGTACTTTTTTATGCCCGAAACTTATGCATTCTAGTTTAAATATTAATAAGAAATAGAAAAAAGGTGATAATTATTTGTACGAAAGGGCATGAACTAGAGGGCAAGAGTTTTATAAGCTTTTCTATTATAATTAACCTAGGTGATAAATATGTTGAAAATGAATAAATACCGTAATTCAATTTATAAGATTTCAGAGCTGCTTGAAGTCACAAGAGTGCCTATTTTATTATGGATTATCTTAGTTTATATTGCAGCATTAATCCTACAATTTATTAGTGAACCGATTATTATCCAGAGCATTGCCTTTACATTCATCACTGCACTCCATATTTTCTTATATTGGATATGTAATTTGCTTATCGGCAATTATCGATGGTTATATTTCTTAGTTCAAGGTACCTTAATCATAAGCTCAGCTTTTCTAGTCCCAAGTGGTTCCCCAGTTATCCTTATCGGGTTATTACCGATATTAATCGCTCAAAGTATCACGATCTTTCAAAATAATATAAAGGTATTTATCGTTTTTATTATTCTTTATGCATTATATTGTCTATCGATCGGATTCATTTATGGTGTTGAGGAACTACCGATTTTTATCCCGATTTTATTTGTTATCTTAACGATTGTCATTTTTTATTCGGTTACTTATAACCGACAGGTAAATGCTAGGGTGAGAATGGAGTATTATTTAAAAGATTTAGAACAGGCGCATCGTAAGGTGGAAGAATTGACTCTTGCAAATGAAAGACAACGTTTGGCTCGGGATTTACATGATACATTAGCCCAAGGTGTAGCGGGCCTAATTATGCAGTTAGAGGCAATTGAAGCCCATATAAAAAAGGGGAATACTGCAAGAACGGAAGAAATATTAAAAATATCTATGCAACAAGCAAGAGATACATTAAGTGATGCAAGAAAAGCTATAGATGATTTACGGGCAAAAGGAATTGATGAGATTGATTTCTATCAAGCTTGTATTGATATGGTTAAAAAGTTTTCTGAGGCTAACCCAATAGCAGTGGAAGATGAGATTGAACCTGTTCACAACCTCTCAGGGATAAAAAAGGAGCATAGTCTTTATATCCTTAGTGAATGCTTAACAAATATCTTGAAGCATTCACAAGCTAAAAAGGTAAAAGTGATAATTAAAAAGGAAAGAGACTTATTATTGATGAAAGTAGAAGATAATGGAGTCGGGTTTTCTACAAATCAAATAGGAAAATCAATTGGAAAATATGGTTTGCTTGGTTTAAAAGAACGCGTTCGAATTATTGATGGGGAGATTGATATTACGAGCAGTTCAAATGCTGGTACAATGATATCTGTTAGATTTCCTTTGTAGAAGAAAGGAGAAAAATAGTGAAATATAAAGTTTTGATTGTAGATGATCATATGGTAGTTCGGGAAGGACTAAAAATGATTTTAGAAACAAATGATGATTTTCAGGTAATTGGAGAGGCTGAAAATGGAGAAATAGCACTGCGAATAATTGAACATTCCAAACCAGATGTGATTTTAATGGACTTGAATATGCCAGTAAAGAGTGGATTAGAGACGATTAAATCACTGAATGAACAACAAGTTGATATCCCTATTATAATCTTAACAACATATAATGAAGATGAATTAATGGTTAAAGGGATTGAATTAGGGGCAAAAGGATATTTATTAAAGGATACTAGTCGGGAGCATTTATTCCGAACGCTTGAGTCGGCAATTAGAGGTGAAACTCTACTACAACCAGATGTGATGCAGAAGCTACTAAATAAAAAGGAAAAGAAACAAAATGTGGTTCCAAGTTTCGACAGATTTACATTAACTGAAAAAGAGCTATTTATTCTGCATGCAGTAGCAAAAGGCTTTCGTAGTAAAGAAATAGCTTTCGACATGGGGATTGCTGAAAGAACAGTAAAGGCGCATCTTACAAACATTTATAATAAACTTGGGGTGAATACTCGAGCAGAAGCAGTTGCGATTGCGATGGAAAGAGGTATGATTCATTTATAGTTACAAATGTTTAAAAAAGTCACTTAACGGTTTAAGTGGCTTTTTTATATTGGTTTCTTTCTATTCAGACTTGGTGATTGTCCTATGTATTTTTTAATCTATTAGTAAAGTAGCTTTGAACATTGAAGGAAATCACTATGCAAATATCAGCAAACAGACAAAATAATTTGAGTAAGTAATTTTTGTGATTGCTTTAGTTTTTCGTATTGTATATATTTCCAAAGGAGTAGCCTGTTTCCTTTTTTAAAGTTGAGACAGATAGATTGGTTTTAAATCCACCTTTTCCGAAGGCTCCTGTATTGATAGGTGCTCAATGAAGTAATTGAAAACATGTTTTTATAAAACCGAATCAGTTTTAATTGGTTATTCGTTTTTTAAAATTTCTAAATATAAAAATCACTCATTGTATAAACGAAAGCTAAAGGAGTAGCTTCTATTATGGATTATTTATTGCCCGATCGTACATTTTGGCATTTGCCCCTATGTACGATTTTTTATATGGTTTTCTATCATAAAATGAGGAGGTATTAAAGCTTATTTTCGATTAGCGTAAGAAAAGGAAGGAGATTTATTTTGGCTAAATTACTATACAGAATAGGAAATTGGGCAGTTCATCATTATAAAAAAGTAATAGGAGCTTCTATTGGGATTTTAGCAGTAATGGTTATTGCCGCTTTAGCAATGGGGCCTTCATTCGAAGAGAACATGTCCATCCCTGGAACTGAATCTGAAAAAGCTCTTAAAGGGGTTGAAAGGGAGTTTCCACAGCCGGACGATGCAGGTGGAGAGGTTCAAATTATATTTAAAGCACCTAAGGGTGAAACACTTGAATCTGAGAGTGTCTTGAACAAGATGGCAGAAGTTCTTGATGAAATAAAGGAAGAAGATAAACATGTTGTTTCTACTACTACACCACTTGAATTAGGAAATTTAAGTGCTAATAAAATGATTGGATACGCATCAGTTGTTTATGATATCCCGGCAGACGAGGTGTCAGATAAATCAAAGGAAATAGTCTTAGAAAGTATCGAAACAACGAGAGATGCTGGCATTCAGACAGAGTTAGCAGGATCTGTAGCTTTTTCGGAAATGGAAATTGGCGGAATAACAGAAGTGATTGGGGTAATTGTTGCGTTTGTTATTTTAGCAGTTACGTTTACATCCTTCCTAGTAGCAGGTATGCCGATAATAACGGCTGCAATTGGTCTAGGAATAGGATTAATGCTCATTTTAATTGGAACAAACTTTTTTGAAATAACCTCTTTTTCTCTAACATTAGCAACTATGTTAGGGCTTGCTGTAGGAATCGATTATGCACTTTTCATTGTTTCTAGGTACAGACAACAGCTTGCACAAGGATACTCAGTAAAGGAATCGGTAGCAATTGCTAATGGAACTGCTGGTAGTGCAGTTGTATTTGCTGGGATTACCGTGATTGTTGCCTTGCTAGGACTTGGAGTCGCAGACATTCCATTTTTAACAGCGATGGGAATTTCAGCAGCAGTCTGTGTACTTATCGCAATATTAATTGCTGTTTTACTCGTACCTGCTATTCTAGGAGCGATGGGACATAAAATGGGACCTGCAAGGAAGAATTCGCTTATTCAAAGGGTAAAAGGAGCATCAAAAAACACTGACTCTAGCAAATGGGGGAACTTTGTGACAAAGCGTCCGTTACTTGTCACAATTCTCGGAATCGGTTTATTAATTACGATATCAGTACCTTTCCTCCATATGGAATTAGGACTTCCTGATAATGGGACTAAATCGGAAGAAACAACAGAAAGAAGGGCATATGATTTATTGTCAGAAGCCTATGGACCCGGCTATCATGCAAATTTAGTTGTTGCCGTTAAAACAGACAAGAATACAAAAAATCCACAGGAAACTTTAAATAATGTAGTGAAGGAATTGAATGATTTACCCAATGTAAAAGGGGTGACACCTCCTATCCCTAATGCCTCAGGTGATTTCTATATCATGAATGTAACACCTGAAACTGGACCAAATGATTCAGAAACTAACGATCTTGTTCATTCGATAAGAGACAAAGGAAAGACATTAGCAAAAGAAGATAATATTGAAGTAATGGTAACAGGGGCAACAGCAGTTAATATTGATATTTCACAAAAACTAAATGATGCTTTGCCATTATTTGCACTGTTAATTGTTGGTTTTGCTTTCATCCTTCTTGTATTAGTGTTTCGATCGATTTTAGTACCTTTAAAAGCAGTTTTAGGCTTCTTGCTTTCTTTAGGAGCAACATTGGGCTTTATCGTGTTTGTCATTCAAGATGGGAATTTACTTAATGTCTTCGGTGTACCAACAGCAAGCCCTGTTTTAAGCTTTTTACCAGTAATTGTAGTTGGGATTTTATTTGGCTTAGCTATGGATTATGAAGTATTCCTCGTTAGTAGAATGCGAGAAGTATATACACATACAGGAGAGCCACGAAAAGCAATTTTAGTAGGAATGAAAGATAGTGGTGGTGTCGTAACAGCGGCGGGATTAATTATGATGGCTGTCTTTGCTGGATTTATGATGGCTCCAGATCCAATTATTAAACAGATGGGGTTAGCACTAACATTTGGCGTACTCTTTGATGCATTCATTGTCAGAATGGCGATAGTACCAGCTGTTATGACATTAATGGGGAAAGCTGCTTGGTATTTACCGAAATGGCTTGATAAAATTCTTCCAGATTTAGATATCGAAGGGGAATCAATTATGAGAGAGCTTGAGAAAAAGGACAGTCATGTACAAGATGAAGCTGTCTAAGTAAATAAAATAATATAACGTTTCATCCTTTTAGGGGAACGGAAGCAGGAGCATTAACAGGATAATGTTCCTGTTTCGTATTTTAAGGATTTGATGAATGTTGTGAAGAATATAGAAAAATTGCTTGCCCGAACGTACATTTTTTCACATGCCCAAAAGGACGATTTTAAGCTTATATAAAGCTAATAAAATAAAGTGTGTAACGCTTACAATCATTGAAGATAACTTTGGTTTTCTTATTTTTTCTGTTACTTAAAATGTCTGTCGTTCTGCGAGATTTTCTAACCTGAAAGGAGAATGTTCATGTCCGCTAATCATCAAAATCAAACAAACACATTGAAAATTGATTTTCAAAATGAGGAATTTATTAGAAACCCCTTTCCAATTTACAAAAACATCCGGGAGTACGATCCAGTTTTTCGTTTCCTTATGCCAAATGGTCAATATGCTTGGATCATTACTAGTTTCAAAGAAGCTTCAAAAATTTTAAATGACTCCAGATTTGTAACAAACTATCCAGTACAACATGAAGTGGATGATTCAAACCTTCCCCCACATAGGGCGATCATTTCCCGCAACTTGCTTAGTGTGAATCCATCTGATCACCGAAGACTTAGACGCTTAGTTCAAAAGGCGTTTACTCCCCGAATGATAGAACGTCTTAGAGGAAGAATTGAAGAGATAACAGATGAGCTCCTAGAAAAGGTGCAGCATAAAGGAGAAATGAACCTCATTGAAGATTTTGCCTTCCCTTTGCCAATAAGAGTGATATGTGAAATGTTAGGCGTCCCTGTCAAAGACCAATTTAAATTCCAAGAATGGTCAAACCACTTAATGGAAAGTGTGAATAATCCTACTTTATCCCAACAAGCCGAAGAAGCAACAATTGCATTCGTTGATTATCTCCAGAAGCTAATTGAAGAAAGAAGAAGTCATCAACAGGAAGATTTGATAAGTGACCTAATAAAAGTGGAAGAGGAGGGGGATGTCCTTAGCGAACATGAGCTGTATGCTCTAGTATTTGTCCTAATTATTGCGGGTCATGAAACAACTGTCAATTTAATCGGAAATGGTGTTCTTGCTTTACTAGAGTTTCCTGAACAAATGGAAAAGTTAATTAATCACCCTGAGCTTATCCATTCTGCCATTGAAGAAATCCTCCGTTACAATGGACCAGCGGAAGTTAGCAACGTTAGATGGGCTATTGAAGATGTGCCAATTGGTGAGAAAATCATTAAAAAAGATGAGATGGTTTTTATTGCCTTATCATCGGCAAACAGAGATTCAAATGAGTTTATTAACCCCGACAAGTTTGATATTACGAGAGAAGTAAACAACCATCTTGCCTTTGGGAAAGGTGTTCATTTTTGCTTAGGTGCACCACTTGCAAGGCTAGAGGGGGAAATTGCCATAAGTGAGTTGTTACGGAGAATGCCAAATCTTCGTTTGAAGGGTGATGAAGATACTTTAGAGTGGCGTCATGGCATGATTATTCGTGGTGTGAAGGAAATTCCAATCGTTTTTTAGTTGATTTACACGAAATAAACAATGGAATCTATCAGGATTTACTTAGGTGGATTTTCTGTATTTATAAAAATCGAAAGGGGCGCAGTGATGAAAATGAAGGACAAGGTTGTAATGATAACAGGTGCAGCGGGTGGAATAGGAAAATATTTATCAATACGATTAGCAGAAGAAGGGGCTTTATTAGCTTTATGTGACATTAACGAAACGAGCTTAAAGGAAGTGAGGGTACTGTGTGAGAACAAAGGAGCACAGGTTTTCACAAAAGTTGTAGCTGTAGAAAACGAAGATGAAAATAAAGCATTTGTTAATGAAGTGGTTGATAAGTTCCATAAAATTGATGCTTTAATTAATTTGGCTATTGCTATTGATACACCCCATTCTTTTTTAGATCATACAATAGCAACTCTTGATAAATCTTATCGAACAGGTTTAGTGTCAACTTGGCATATGATGCGGCTGTGCTATCCACATTTAAAAGAAACAAACGGAAACATCGTAAATTTTGGCTCTGCTGCTGGCTACTTGGGATTAGAAGGTTATGCTGCATATGCTGCGATTAAGGAAGGGATACGTGGTTTATCCCGTGTTGTCGCTCGTGAATGGGGGAAGGATGGCATTACCGTTAATGTTGTAAATCCAGGTGCTATTACAGATAATATTAAAAATTACATGAGTACATTACCGGAAGAACAAAGAGATCCGGGTTTACTTGGATTTAAAGAAACAGCTGTTGGACATTTTGGTGATGTCTATAAGGATGTTGCCCCAGTTATTATCTTTTTAGCATCATCCGAATCGAAATATTTAACAGGTCAAACATTTAACGTTGATGGTGGAGTTGTAATGAATGCATAATGATATAGAATGATTCATACAAATTTTTTACGTTAATTTACAATTATTATTACCGAGAGTATAGGTATTGGCTATACTCCTTTTTTGATTTCGTCAAAGGCTATAAATACAACACATATTAATTTATCAATCTATTTAGTCAAAATATCACTTTAATGATGCATAAGGAAAGAATTATACAAAAAATCCCAAATGAGTTAATATTCGATCTTGCGAAACATAATTCATATATATCTATCACAGAGAGTGTGTGTGGAAAATTGACAATATCCCTATCCTACAACTTTTCGTATTTCCAAAAATACTCCGTTAATAAACTAGTAAAGTTCACTGCAGCCTTTGATAAATAATGATTCTTCAGCGATATTAAAGCCGTTGATGCAGATAGCTCTGTTTCTGTAATTTTTGATGCGTGAATATTGTTGCATTTGTATTGGTTTATGACAGTTTCGGGAACAATTGCGCCTCCTAAATTACTTGCTACTAAATCTAATAATAGGGAAATATCAGAGCATTCGGCAATAATGTTTGGCTTTAGCTGTGCTTTCGAAAATGCCTCTAAAATCATATAGTGAACGCCAAGTCCTTCTGTGCTTGGTAATATCAACGGGTGGTTTTCAATGCCAGCAAGTGTAATCTGTTGATGATAAGGTTGTTTTTTTTGTGCAGTAATATAGTAAAAAGGTTCTGTTTGAAGATGGATCACGGAAAAATCATTTAACTCGAGTGGTAAGCGGATAATTGCTATTTCAACAATACGGTCTCTCACTAATTGACAAAGCTGGGATGACTCATTTTGATGAATTTTATAAGTAATATTAGGATGCTTGTTGTGGAATTGCTGCAGTAATCCTGGTAATCCAGCTACCGAAAACGTATTGATTCCTAGCGTCAGTTTTCCGCTTTCCCCACTACCGACCTCCTTAACTTCGATTTTCGCTTCTTCCATTAACTGAGTCATTTGCAGTGCATACTTATATAAGGCTTTTCCTGCTTCTGTCACTCCTAAAAACTTCCCATTTCTTTCTACTAATTTTGTACCAAGCTCATCCTCCATTGCTTTTAGCTGCTGGCTTAACGGTGGCTGGGAAAGATGAAGTCTTTCAGCGGCAGCAGAAATTTTTCTTTCTTCTACAATTGCTATGAAATATCGCAGTTGTCTAATATCCATCAGTAAAGATCACCCTCCCTATATGAAAAACTTAAGTAAAACTAATTTTTTTAATATTTTTCATATACTCGATTCTAAGATACCATGATCTTAGGTGAAATGAAATTTTTCAAAGCAGTATAGTGATGCTTTTTTAGGAAGAATTATTCATCATTACTTTTTTAAGGAGTGTTATGTAATGAGTCTCGAACAATTTATGAAACTCGCAATTGAATTAGCTTATGACAATGCGAAAAATAAAAAAGGGAAACCATTTGGTGCAGTGATTGTGAAGGATGGAGAGATTGTTGCAAAGGGAGTAAACAATGTTCTTGAAACACACGACCCAACTGCACATGCTGAACTTCTAGCAATTCGTCAGGCTAGTCTCTCTCTTGGTACATCTGACCTCTCTGACTGTGAACTATTCGCAAGCGGGGAGCCGTGCCCGATGTGCTTAAGTGCGATTTACTGGGCGAACCTTAAAGGTGTTTATTATTCCTATACTGCACAAGAGGAAGAGGAAATTGGCTTAGGAACGAAATACGTATATGAGCAAATTGCTCTTCCAAAGGAACAACGAGATATAAAGTTAATAAGGCTAGATAAGAATGATGGAGAAAAGAATCCTTTTGCTCTTTGGAAGGAAATGAATAAGGCAGAGATTATTTGAATAGAGGCGAATCATTTATGTGGAAGTGGATGCTGGCATTTGTTGTTATGCTTTTGCTTCAAGGGTGTATTTCTAACACAAGCAGCGAACCGAAAAAACAAGAGAAGGGGGAGGAAAACGTGGGAGAGGAATTAAATAACCAACTGCTTCAAGCTGCAGAGGATGGAGAGGCAGATTCGATACATAAACTCCTTGAAAAAGGAGCAAATATTAATGCACAGGACTCACAAGGACGGACAGCGATGATGATTGCGACTTATAACAATGATGTGAAAACGGCAAAGGTTCTTATCGACGCAGGAGCAGATGTAAATATTCAGGATGATATGAAAAACAATCCCTTCCTGTATGCTGGAGCAGAAGGATATATAGAAATTTTAAAGCTTACAATTGAAGCAGGGGCAGACCCAACAATAACGAATCGGTATGGAGGAACAGCTTTAATCCCTGCATCTGAGCATGGATATGTGGACGTCATCAAGGAGCTACTTACTCGTACAAAAATTGATGTCAATCATGTGAATAATCTAGGTTGGACAGCTTTATTAGAGGCGATTATTTTAAATGATGGAGGAAAAAGGCAGCAGGAAGCAGTGCAATTGTTAATCGAGCATGGGGCAGATGTGAATATTCCCGACAATGATAAGGTGACTCCTTTACAGCATGCACGAGAGAAAGGCTTTAAAGAAATTGAACGCATTTTGTTAAAAGCAGGGGCGAAATGATTGTGTTGAAGCTGATATGACAATTGTAAGTCTAAAATAACGATTCCCTCTAGAAAAAAAGGATGAACCTATATTGGTTTCATCCTTAATAGTAAGATAAAGTAATTTATTTTTTACCGTTGTTACTAGCCTTTGGTTGATTTTCAGCTTTTGCTGTTTGAGTAACTTGTTTGTTAGCTTCAGCTTTTTGTTGATTTTCAACCTTTTTTGTTTGGGATACTTGTTTGTTAGACTCAGCTTTTTGTTGATTTTCAACCTTTTTTGTTTGAGCTACTTGTTTGTTAGTTTCAGCTTTTTGCTGATTTTCAACTTTATTTGTTTGAGCTACTTGTTTGTTAGTTTCAGCTTTTTGCTGATTTTCAACTTTATTTGTTTGAGCTACTTGTTTGTTAGTTTCAGCTTTTTGTTGATTTTCAACCTTTTTTGTTTGAGCTATCTGTTTGTTAGTTTCAGCTTTTTGTTGATTTTCAATAACTGGAGTTACTTTTTCAGGTTGTGCATCATTTGTTGTTTCTTTTTCAACTGTATCATCAACTGCTGGTTTTGTTTCTTCCTCTTGCTTAGCAACTGGTTCTTCAGTTGTAAATTTAGCAGCTTTTTGCTCAAGTTTTGCAAGCCTTTTATCTAATTTAGCGAAGGACTTTTGAATATTCTTCATTAGTGCCTGTTGAGCTGTTGGGTTTTTTACATGAGATAATGCAGCAGCTAATGAGTCAATGTTTTTTGCAAGCTTAATTTCTACAACATTTTCTTCAGTTAACTTAGTGGAAACTTCTTCGGCAACTATTTCTTCAGATTTTGCATCTGTTAGCTCTGCTTCCTCAGTCACAATCTCTCCTGAATCAGCCAAATTTTCAGCTGCTTTTTCTTGAATTGCAATTGCTTCTTTAAGTAATTCTTCTGCTTCTTCAGTTTTTCCATCCGCAAATAATGCATTTGCTTCTTTTATACGTTCTGCTGCAAAATCTGCTAATAGACGTGCTTCCTCATAATCTTCAAATATCACGGCAAGTTTTACCTTTTCCATCATGATTTTTACAAAATAGAAGAAATCTCCAGGTACTAAGGATGGCTCTTCGTCTTGATCAGTTTCTTCTGCGGCATCGTCTTCTGGTAAAGCTTCCTCTGTAGCCTTTTCGTTTTCAGCTACTTCTGTAGGAACCTTTTCTTCTGTTCCAACTACTGTGTCATCTTTAGTAGTAGGCTCTTCTTTTAGTACAGCAGTGCCTTCTGTACTAACATTCTCATTATTACTTTCAGTTACTGGTGCTTCAGTTGCTGTTTCTTGCGAATCTTCTTGTTCTGTTACATTTTCAGTTGCAAATGCAGATGGTACTGATAAGGATAAAATAAGTGCTGATGTTACTGTACCGCTAAAAATGAAATTCTTTAACCTTCCGTTTTTCATGTACTATTTCCTCCTAAAATTGGGTTCGATAAAGAATTCGACGAAATTTGACAAAATTATGTCCGTGTATATGAAAAATAGTATAATAT
>NZ_CADEPK010000248.1 GCF_902829255.1 Metabacillus niabensis
ATTTCTGATTGTTCCTCTTCATTTTCCATATATTCATATTCTTCATCCTCTAATGCAAAAAAACTTTTAAATCTATTTTTAATTGACATTGTTATACACCTCCAGTTTCTTTTCCAACAAGTGAAGTACCGATTCGAATAAAAGTAGCCCCTTCTTCAACAGCAATTTCATAATCATTTGACATCCCCATTGATAACTCAAGACATGGGGCATTTTCCAAATTTAATGCTTGAACATCTTTTTGCAGCTTCTTTAACTGTCTAAAGCATGTCCTAATTGTATCCACATCATCAGTAAAAGGAGCCATCGTCATTAACCCAACTATTTGAATCGAAGATAATGTTTCAAGTTCCTTAATAAACTCGATCACTTCATCTGGCGATATCCCATGCTTTGAAGCCTCTCCGGAAACATTAACTTGGACAAAACACTTTACTAATTTTTCCGCTCTTTTATCAATTTCCTTTGCAAGTGAAAAGCGATCTAAAGAATGTATGTATTCAATCTTATCAATGATATTTTTCACTTTACGTGTTTGTAATGAGCCAATGAAATGCCAAACTGCATCATCTCCAAGCTCAGCATACTTATCGTTTAATCCTTCATCCCGATTTTCACCTAAATGAATAACACCGGCATCAATTGCTGCTTTAGCACGGTCAATACTAACATATTTTGTAACAGCAATTACTTTAATTTCATCGGGATTACGCCCAATTCTCTCACATATTTTTTGAATATTACTCCGTATTGTTTGATAATTTTCTTGCACCTTCATTTTTAAAGTTAAGCCTCCCTATTTATCCCAATAAAGCTTAACATTCGACCGGTTTTCCCATCGTCGCGGCGATGTGAGAAAAATAACTCCTTTTCACAACAGGTACAAAGACGAGAAACCATAATATTTTCTTCCTTTATTCCTGATTCCAACAGTAAATTCTTGTTAAGCTGCTTTAGATTTAATTTATATTGATTAGATGAGATCTGCACATATGGACTAGGATATTCTTGGAGTTTTAATTCTTGAATGGCGGTGATAACCTTATCATCAACAATATAACAACACCCTCCAATTGAAGGTCCTATTACAGCCATTATTTCACTTGGATTTACTCCTTCTCTATCAATCCATGTTTTCACCATTTCTCCACCAATATTTTTAACAGTACCTTTCCATCCAGCATGGGCAAGCCCTATTAACTCTCGATTCGGTTCCAAAAAATATAGTGGTACACAATCAGCGAAACATAATGATAGCATGATATTCGGGTTGTGCGTATAAAATCCATCACATTTTGGTATTCCTTGTTCGTATGACAATAGTCCTCTGCCACGGTCACGCTCCGTAATTGCTTCAATCCGATTTCCATGGACTTGTTCGGCAAATACCCAATTTTCATAAGGGATTGATGTTTTCGATGAGATTATTTTTCTATTGGTTATACAATCATTTTGATCATCTTGAACATGTAAACCTAGATTTAAGGAAGAATAATGATTCTTACTTACTCCACCTAGCTTTGTCGTAAATCCAACCTCAAGTCCCTTAATTTTAGATATCCATTTCTCAATTGTTAGAAACGACTTGTCATTTTGTTGAAAAGGTTCTGAAATCATTTATCAATTCAACCCTTTTTTTCGACATATTCTTAATGGTTTTTAACTTTAAAAGCTAATTATAGTCTATCATCATTTATTTTACCACATCTTACACACTTCGTTTAGATTGATTAAAAAATTATTCACTTTCACTCTCAATTTGTCGATTCATTCTTATTAAAATGACATCTTCACCAATTTTTACAATATTCCTCCATGGAATGACAAGCTCTTCGTCCTTTCCAAAAAAACCTAACATTTTCCCTTGCCCATTTATAATAATCGCTTGTATTTTACCGGTTGTCACATTAATATCAAAATCTCCAATATTACCAAGCTTTTTGCCATCAGATACATTTACAACATCCTTCGTTTGAAATTCAGATATATACATAAAAACGCCACCTTTATATTCATAATAGACGAATGTTTCTCTATTACATATCTATGATTAAGGTGGGATAAACTATTCAATGTTTTAAATATTTTTCCAATAGCTATAAACAAGATTTAAATATTAGCGTATGTGAAAGATTATTGTTGATTTTAAATACTTTGTCTTTTGGAGCGGAAGGTTTGAGACTCTGGCTAAAGAATAACTTGTCAAAGTAATGCTCCATAGGCATTTGATGCCCAAGCAACCCTGACCTCCCGCGGAAAGCGAATGCCTGCAGTGGAAATTAACAACATATTGTAACTGTGGTAAATGTTAAATAAAAAGACTACTCAAACATGAGCAGTCTTAGTTTTGAATATTTTTATTCATTTGTTTAATTGCTGCCTTTTCCAATCTTGAAACTTGAGCTTGAGAAATGCCAATTTCTTCAGCCACTTCCATTTGTGTTTTACCTTGAAAGAAACGTTTTCTCAGAATGAGCTTCTCACGACTATTAAGTCGTCTCATACCTTCCTTTAATGCTAATTCTTCAATCCATTGAATATCACGATTTTTTTCGTCGCTCAATTGATCCATTACGAAGATTGGATCCCCACCATCATTATAAATAGGTTCAAATAGAGATACTGGATCCTGAATGGCATCTAACGCAAAAACAATTTCTTCATGTGGAACATCCAGAACCTTTGAAATTTCTTCTGCTGTTGGCTCTCTAGATGTTTCACTCATTAAACGTTCACGTACTTGAAGTGCTTTATAAGCAATGTCTCTCAGTGATCGGGACACACGAATTGGATTATTATCCCTTAAATAACGGCGAATTTCACCTATTATCATTGGTACAGCATATGTTGAAAATTTGACGTTTTGGCCTAAATCAAAATTATCGATTGATTTCATTAATCCAATACAGCCAACTTGAAACAAATCATCAACAAATTCTCCTCTGTTGTTAAATCGCTGGATTACACTAAGTACCAATCTTAAGTTGCCATTCACCAGCTCTTCTCGTGCTGATAAGTCTCCGTTTTGCATTTGCTTAAATAGCTCTCTCATTTTCTCGTTTTTAAGAACTGGAAGCTTTGAGGTGTCTACTCCACAAATTTCGACTTTATTTCTTGTCACATCTTTCCCTCCTAACAGGAGTTGCTGTACAGTGTTAAGTATCTCCTCGGTAGGAAAAAATATGCACAAGCATTCTCAGTAAGAGGGACAAAAATAGACCTAGTTATAGATAAAACAAGGGAAAAATCAGGAATAAATTTTTTTTACACCATTTTATTAAATTCTTTTTGTAGCCGCTTGATAATCCGCTTTTCAAGCCTTGAAATATAAGATTGGGATATACCTAGCATATCCGCTACATCTTTTTGTGTTTTTTCTTCTCCACCTTGTAGACCAAAGCGTAACTCCATAATTTGCTTTTCTCGATCATTCAGCTGTTGCAACGCCTTCATAAGTAATTTCCGATCAACATTTGCTTCTAAATCCTTAGTAATGATATCATCCTCTGTTCCTAATACATCAGACAATAAAAGTTCATTTCCATCCCAATCAATATTCAATGGCTCGTCAAAGGAAACCTCTGAGCGTAGCTTATTATTTCGACGTAAATACATTAATATTTCATTTTCAATACAACGGGATGCATATGTAGCAAGCTTAATTTTCTTCTCTGGATTAAACGTATTTACTGCCTTAATTAATCCTATTGTTCCAATACAATAGGATTAATTAAGGC
>NZ_CADEPK010000249.1 GCF_902829255.1 Metabacillus niabensis
TCGTAGCTGTCGTTTCCTTTCCTTCTAGTAATTGAGAAGGGTAGAACTCCCATTCTCCACGTAAAGTAAATGTTTGATTTTTTGGAATATCCCAGTTTCTTAAATCTAGAACTCCATTTTCAATCTTAGGTGGATTAGGCTGGTCCATTTTCGATAAAAAACCATACCATGTTAATCGAATTGCAGTTATTGAAATAAGAAAAAGGATACTAATAATGATAATTTTCTTTTTTGACATCATATCTATATATTATCAAAATCAATCACTTCATTCATGTCTTGATTTAAAAACTATTAATGCTGACTACTATTTATTCATCGTTTAGCTAATGCATGTCTATGTTTTTACAAAGAATAGGACATGATATAAAGGTACTTTGGAAAAGGATTTAAAGGTGTCGTCAACAAATCCATTTTAGGAATGAACCTAGCACGAATATCCTTTACATTCCTTAAACATTTTAATTCTTTGATTCATTTTCCCCCTTTTTTTTCCAAAAGCTTTTTTGCTCCCAGTTCTTCTTTCACTCTTCTAATTTCGTCCTGCTTTTCTTTGAAATTAATGTAATCAGCAGCTTGTTGCTCTACTTGTGACATGCGTTTGTATAGTTCACTTGTTTTGTATTTTTCGAGATTGAAATGGATTGGTGAGGTTTTATTTCCTTGGCGGGTGGCTTCGATAAGTTGTTTCATTAATGCTTCTGCATATTGTTCATCTGCTTCTGATAAGTAATATTCGTTTTTTAATTCATAATCAAACTGTTCAATTGCAATTACAGTTTCTTTTCTTTCATTTTCTGCCTTGCTAAGTTCTTCTGCAAAGTGATCTGTCGAAAATATTTCCAATGGAACAAGATCGTTAATTTGATTTAAGATGGCTGCAAGCTCACGTTGAAAGCTTGCAACCATTTCAAGATCTTTATGATTTCGATGTGCTAGTTCATCTTCTAGAAATGAGACATGAACCGTTGCCTCATTTGCTAACTCCATATCTTCCATTGACCCTTCAATACCATAAAAGAATGCTACTTGTCGGTCAATAAGCCGAATCCATGCATCAACAACATCCATTTGACCTCGATAAAACCCTTTGATAGCTTCAGCCCCCTTACCACTAAAGCTTTCATCTAAATTTACAATTCGTGAAAAGTTATTTTTTAATGCTTCTAGCTTTCCACGCAATTCCTCATAACTTTTTGCCCTTGATTCAACTGCTTGAATGAGCGACTGTGTTTCAAGTACCTTCGCGATTGATATCAGTCCTCTCTTTTAGTTTCGGACATTTGCCTCATCCTGATCCTTTAATAAACGAATGTTTGCTTTTGTATCTTCAACATTTTTTTGTACAGCCTGAATGTATTCTGTAAGGAGCTGCTCAATTTTCATTTCACGTTCAAGCCAAGCTTTTGTAAAATCTAATTGATTATTACCTAAATGACTCAATTGAGGAGATGAAATATTTATAGTGGCTAAAGTTTTTTCAATTTCACTTAACTCTTTCATCACTTTTTCAAACTCCAGTCGAATCGTCGTCATTAACCTAACCGCCTTTTTAGTTCACTTACCTTTTCTTCAACGACAGCATCATCTTCATTATTCTTCACTAAATGCTCTGCCTCATAAGCAATTGCCTTCGTCGTTTGCAAATACAGTTGAATTTGTTCTAAGGACGTTATCTTATTCTCTATTTCCTGCTTGTATCTGTCATAGGCCTCAATTCCAATGTCTTTTATAGCTAAGTAGGCCTCCATCCGATACGATTCAAATCTAGTTGCTCTCTTACCAGTCCATTCCCTTCCTAAATTCGGATCAATGATTTGTGTTATTTCTTGTAATAGATGGTTTTGCTCTACACTTAGTTCACGGCTAGCTTGCTTAAGTCTCTGGATTTTTTCCTCGATATCATTTTCCTTTGAAGAAATCAAATCCTGGAGTGTATCTAAGGTATTCGCTAAACTCATTGATTGACCTCCTTATTTATTTCTAGGAAGCTTTCTTTTTTGCTGATGATGTTGCCCAAATGTAAAGAACAATCGCCAGCAATAGTAGACAAATCCCTACAAGCACCCAAATAAGGATGGACATAGACAAATTGGAAGAAGATGTTGTATCTTCTTCCAATTCATTCATTTTTGTCTCTGTTGTAGATGAAAATAAATTCATTTCAACAGCCTTTGACTTTATCGTATTTCGGTTCGATGTCTGACTTAAAAATAATGAAGCGATTTTTTCTTCGTCAGAATCTGCAGCCCCTTCAAAGGTTAGTTGTTTGATCTGCTCTGGTAACTCAGAGCGCTTTGTTGTCGATAACCCTTCATCACGAAGTAAGCTCCTATTCGTTTTTTTTTCCTTTTTCTCATAATCATTAGGCTCTAGCTCATCAATACTAGGTGCATCTGCTGCATAAACAATATTCGAAAAAGATAGCTGGATGCTGACGATAAGGAGCAACAAACCTATTAATGACTTATGCTTCATATGTTTCAGAACCTTCCGTCATCGATACTTTACTCGCCCTTCCAATAAAATATTGAAGAGCTCCTAGACAAAGAATCATAAATGATAAAACGGTGATCGCTGTCCCAAATTGGGATTCTGAGCCATATTGAATCGACATATACACGCTTGACATCGGATCTTCAAATGTAAAGTTAGGTGTTGTTAAGGCAAGTAATGGCGTTACATAGAATATAACCATTCCTACCGTAACAAATAATCCTACTAAATGATGAACACTAAACGCCACCCTTACTAAGGCAGAACCTGCAGTTAGAAGGAAGATCGTATATACAGTCCATTGTACGGCACTATCCTCACGTAAAGGATAAATCTCTAAGCCAAACAAGCTAATAATTAAGCCAATAATGATGTTTAACAGGACAAATAAAATGGCCTGTATCCATAATGGCGGTTGTTGGAAGTAATAGCTTGTATAGCCAATCAGTAAGCTACAGATGAGAACAATAAACAAGACGACAACTGGTGGTAAGTTTTTCACTGTTGTTGTTTGTGTCTCTTCTGGAACATCTCCACTAATTTTCAATGGATTTGTTAAGAAATCATATACATATCCATTTGACTGTCCATCAACAAATGTATTTCCAAGAACACTGAAAACATCATTTCTTATAAGCTCCGTAGAAGCGACGTTTGATGCCCATTTATTATTTAATTTATCTGCATCAACCTGAACATCGTTAACTCTTACTTGAAGCTCACCTGTGTAATCAACGATCGTTCCTTGACTTTCTTTGATTGAATCCATCATTGAATGAATCATTTCCATTTGATTACTGATTATTTCAGTATCTGATATCACTTCTTGACCTTCAACAGCTGGTGTCGGCTCAACAATGGTCAACATTTGTTGTGGTTGGTTAATTTGCTCAAGAACCTTTGTTGCCTCTTGAAGTATGCCATCAAGATTTTCTAATAGAATCTTTTGATGCTCATCAATTTTTCCACTGTATTCAGCCATGAAAACGGTAAAGCCGTCCTCCATGGTATTTAGTACATCTTGATTTGTTGGCATATCAGTCCCTAGTTGATTCCATTTTGCCTGCTCATCTTCTGATATTTGGACAATTCTATTTGCTTGTTGTTGTAATATCTCGTTACCAAGAGTCATAGCTTTTTCCTCATTTACAGAAGCCATACTCTTCAACGTTGCCTCATATCGATCTAGGTACGAATAGTAAAACATCATTTGCACTAAATCTTTACTATTAATATCTTTTCCAAGAATTTTTGAGATTTTCTCTTTTCTTGATTCAGAAAGGACATTTGATGAAAGGATTGATTGTTCTTTCTTATTAATTTCATCTCTAATATCAGCCTCATAGTCTTTGTATAAATTGAGCTCAGTTTCTAGCTTTTTATTTTCAACAATAAGTGCTGCTTTTTCTTCTTCTAAAGAATCGATGGTTTTATTTAGTTCTTCAATCGTTTTATTTAGCTCATCGATTTCTCCATTTAATCCATCAATATCGGATTTTAAACCGTCTATATTCGTTTCTAATTCCTTAATATAGCCATCTTTATGTTTAAGAGTATTTTCCAACAAGTCATACTGTTTTCTTAACTCAGAGTAAGCATTTAACAGCTTATTAAGTTCCTCCTCTAACGGATTTTTTTGCCCGTTTTCCTTCTCAGATAAAGAGGTCTGTAGATTTGTAATTCTTTCGTTAATAGCATCAAAGCCTGCTAACGATTTTGTGATATCTTCTACCGTAGGTTGCTCTAAGCTTGATAGCTCTGTCTTAATTTTCGTAAGTTCAGCCGCTAATGCTGCTAATTCCTCTTTTTCCTTCGTTAAATCTATGAAAGGTGCTTCAGGCTCCTCTGGTGTTTCCGGTTCTTCTGGATTACCAGGTGTTTCTGGGTTTTCCGGTGTTTCAGGTTCTTCCGGATTACCAGGTGTTTCTGGGTTTTCCGGTGTTTCTGGTTCTTCTGGATTATCCGGTGTTTCTGGGTTTTCCCCATCTCCTGGGTTTGTCGGATTATCAGTGTTTCCTGGCTCTTCAGGTGTTTCTGTCCCTGGCTTTTCGTCATTTGGATCCGGTTCAGTTGGCTTTTCTGGCTCAGCTGGTGTTTCTGGTTCAGTTGGTGTTTCTGGTTCAGTTGGTGTTTCTGGTTCAGTTGGTGTTTCCACTTTACTAAGATTTTCACTTAAAGGATCTAGTTTCTCCTGTAAATCATCAAGTAGATGCGAATCTTTTAACTGCTGATAAAAATCAATAATCTTTTCTTGATGCTGATAGTATTCATTTACTTGTTTATCAACTAAACTGTATCGTTGCTGCTGCAACTGACTTAATAGCTGCTCAGTTCCTACCATCTGCGTCTCTAGCATATTCATTTTTTCTATGAATAGACTTCCGTTTTCTTCAAATAGATTTTTAGACTCCGTAAATAACGGTTGTTGATTCTGCGTTGCATTGTGTACCGTTTCAATCGATTTAGCCTGGATTTCTGCGAGCAATTTTTGTTGTTTTTCTTGGTATTCCTTATATAGCTCTACATACTTAACAAAGTTAGCTAAGCTTTGAGCATAGCCCTCCATCGTCGCCTTTTGCTCTGGCTCTTGCTTATCAAGCTGTTCAATAGTAGATTGTAAGTTTGAAAGCATTGCCTTTTGATCTTCAATATGACTAGCTAAATCCTTTGAGGATGGCTTATAAAAGGCAGACATTGTTTGTTGGAAGGCAACTTCCTTTTCTAGAATTTCATCGAACTCACCGCGAATTTGCTCCATATCTGCTGAAACATAATTCCAATATAACGTGGAGATTTTTTGGTTAACTCGTTTTGTTGCCTTTTCAAGCTCTACTAACACCTTTTCTTTATTCACTGCATTTAATTGACTTTGTACTTTATATTGGAAATTCGTTTTAACTGGATTTTCCTCATCATACGTCATAATTTTCTCAGTAAAGTCTGATGGTAAATACACAATCGCATCATACTTTTTATCTCGTAATCCATTCTCCCCTGCGCTTCTCCCTACAACTGTCCATTCATAATTAGAGTTTTGCGACAGGATTGCGGATACATCTTGACCTAGCTTCAATTCCTCGTCATTTTCTTCTGTACCTATATCTTCATTAATAATCGCAATCGTCTTAGTAGCCGTTTCCTTTGGTGTAGCTACCTTTAAAGGATTATCGCCAATGATGCGGAAGAATAGAAAGGGTGTAATGCCAATTATTGCAATAACGATGATAAGCTTCACAATGGCTCTTACTCTTTCATTCATATATGTACCTTCCTTTCTACATTCACAAGCGGAATTTGTATACTTTGCTCTTTTCCGTTTTCGAGGTAATAGCCATAACCCGGTTGAATTTCAGGCTCTTTTCGGTCATAGGTCATCGTATACAATGTTTGATCTGATTTCTTCATTAAAATAACAGCTTGTCGAATTTGTTTAATTTCAACTGTTAATGTGTCATAGCCCTTTGTCAGCTCATTATTGTTACCAGAAACAATCATGTTAAAGCCTAGATGACTATAGTTTTTCATAAATTGAACAATTCGCGTTTGAAGCGTATTATCAATTTTCTGTAAAAAGTTTGCATACCCATCAATGATAAATAAGATAGGTGTAAAGGATGGGAGATTATTCCCCTTCTGAATTTGTTCGTGATATTCGGTTTCTCTTTTTTCTAGAACAGCCTCTATCATGTCTAACCAGCTTGATACATGGTCTTTATTCTCAAGATAGACAAGATTATCTTCACCACTATAAGATGATAGCCCTCTATCGATTGAATCAAAAAGTGCGATATGTTCTGTTTGATTCTCAAGAGAAGCATGTATGAGCGCTTTTAACGTATTTGTCTTTCCTTTTTGTGCTTGCCCTAAAACGATGCAATGCTTCGTTTTGTTCAAATTCACGTAGACTGGTTTAACTAGTTCCTCATCAAGACCAATTGGTAGCATACCTACTTGTTTTTCTACATATGAAGCAAAATTTGTAATTGTTAGCTCCACAGGCAGCATCGGAATTGGATCTGGCTTTTTGCAATCTGCGTAAATTACCTTTAAATGCTGGACTGCTTCTCTCAAGTTTTCCATTAGCTCAAAGTCATTGGCACCTTTAACAGGAAGGAATACTTGAGAAAAATATGTCTCATCGGTTTTGATAATCGCTCTTCCTGGCATCGCTTCAGGAGAAAATTGCAGTCTGCCAACTATCGTACTTGCTTCAGATTGATCCATTAAGTAATGTACGATTTTCGTCTTTATATTACTCATTAATGCTTGTCGTACTGAATTTACACGCGTAGCTGAAACGACCATATAAATTCCCAATGATGCTCCGTCACGAGCAAATTGGTTTAGTTGCTGCTCAAGCTCAAACATTTCTTCCTTCACTAAATCAAAATTATCAATCGCTAAATAAAGCAATGGTAGTTTTTCTTCACTCATTGCGTTATACATTTTTATCGTGCCAACCTCAGCTCGTTGGAAAAGACTTTTTCGTCTCGCAACCTCAGCTTTAAGCATTTTCAAAAACTTCTCGATTTTTCGCTCTTGATCAATTGTAAAGTAATCGGCAGCATGAGGTAGCTGTTTAAGAGGTAGTAAACCACCGTTTCCAAAATCCATTAAATAATAATGAACTTCTTCAGGTGTATATTTCCTCGCTAGCCCAAGGAGCAATGTCATCACAGTATGTGTTTTTCCGTAGCCAGCAGACCCAAAGATTCCTATATTTCCATCATCCATGACTTGATACGTATAATTCGACTGACTTTGCTTTTCAGGCTCATCAATCATTGCTAACAATATCTTTGTCTTATCTTCCGTATTCACTTCTTCCATATTACGCTCAATAAATAAACGTCCTGGAAGTGGTGGTAACCAAGGACTTTGGAGTCTCTCAAGCTGCATCTCTTTTTCCAGCTGTTCAATTTTATCGACAATGACACTTATTTCACTAGGAGTCTCCTTTTGAATCGTATCTGATGATGAGACATCTGAAAGTGGAATTAACCCTAAATCTGTTACGATGGCAATTTCATCCTCCATATCAAAGGATTCCTCCTCATGATATGGGGCACCGCTCCATGCAGATTGGAATAACTCATAAACCTCATTGTTTCCGACTTGTAAATATCCTCGACCTGTTACAGTGATAGAAGCTGCATCACCATTTTTCAAAATTTCTCGGCTATCCTCGACATTTTGTACCTTTAGAGCCACTCGGAAGCGAGCGTTACTCCAAATTTGGTTATCAATGACGCCACCTGGCTTTTGTGTAGCCAATATCAAATGAACACCAAGACTACGACCGATACGAGCTGCACTGACAAGCTCTTTAATAAATTCCGGCTCTTCTGCTTTTAACTCTGCAAATTCATCTGAAATTAAAAACAAATGTGGTAATGGCTTCTCTGTTTTTCCTTGTTTATAAAGCTTCGTATAATCATTTATATGTGATACACTGTAGCGATCAAATAGTCGCTGTCGCTGCTTAAGTTCACTCTTTATTGATGCTAAAGCACGCATACTAAAGTTTTTGCTACCTTCAATATTCGTTATCGTTCCAAGAAGATGTGGCATATTTTTAAATGGCTGTGCCATCCCTCCACCTTTATAATCAATTAAAAGGAACGCAACTTCATGTGGATGAAAATGAACAGCAAGGGATAAAATAAATGTTTGTAAAAATTCACTTTTACCAGAACCTGTCGTTCCGGCTAATAATCCGTGTGGACCATGTGCCTTTTCATGAAGATTTAGCTCAACTGTTTCTTCCTTCCCTTTTAAACCAATCGGAACCGCTAATGATTTCGCTGATTCTCTCGTTAGCCAGTTCTGTTTAATTGGTAGCTGATCGACATTTTTCACATTCATCATTTCTAAAAATGACACACCATTTGGTATCGAATTCGTCATCCCAATTTGATGGTCAAGTGTACGGAGCATTCGTGCAAAGTTTTCATTGCTCTCCCGTTTATGCCCATCTAACCTAAATGGGATTCGGACTGCCTTTTTCTGCTGGATTAAAATATCTCCCTGCTCATCGTTTATGTAGCGAATAAGTGTGTAAATATTATCTGATAAGCTTTCCTTTGCTTCTGCTGCAAAAATAGCCGAAATACCCAAATGGTGATGCTCACCTTCTAAATATTCTAAAATGACATGGTCTGAAATAAGCTGATGATTCGTGATAACAAAAACAAAATGTGGTGTAAAGCGAATCTTTTCTTTATCTTCTTCCAAATCACGTTCTCTAATCATTTCATATAATGAGTAAAGCAATTGATCACGTGTTTTATCGTTGTAGATAAAACCTTTTGCATATGAATTAGGAAGCTGAAAATGTGGCAGCCACTTCATCCACTCCCATTGCTTATACTCTTCCTCATTAAAAATAAAAACGAATCGTAAATCATGATAGCTATGAAAGAATGCAAGCTGTCCGATAATTTGATGTAATTCATTTTTTAACACAGCATCTTTTCCGATTAATCCTACCGCACCTTCTGACAGATTGGCTGTTATAGGTAAATTAGATAGCCGTTTATAGAATCTCTCTAATTTTTGTGATTCCTCTAGTAAATCATCTGTCTCTCTATTCGCCATATCATTTGAACTAGATGATATCGTGTAGCTTGCATCAACTGTTCCAAGACCTAAACGGAATTGAAGCACATCAGGACTTTCTAAAGTTCTTTCCCACAGTCTATCTGATAGCTGATCCGTTAAATATTTCATTCTCTCAAAGGATGGAAAATGAAATGTTAAAACTTCCTTTTGTTTTTCAGCAACAGTTTGCAGCTCTTGTCTCTTCGCTTCTAAATAGTTCGTATAGATCCGTTGCCGTCTTTCCTTCTGCCGCTTTTGATTCCCTCTATCTTTAAAATACTGAACCGTAGAGGTGAAAATGGTTGTCATAAACATGATTAATGTTATGACGATAAAGATTCCTCTTGGCATAAATAAAGCCACAAGCCCCATTGCAATTAGCATGATAAGCGGGGGAAGAATAATGAGCCATAGGCTGCGGTTAGATGGCTCTGTTTCTTGTGATGGGAGAGAAAGTTGGATTTTCTCATCTGGTAGATCATAAACCATCCTTGGTGTTCTCCGATAAATCGGATATTTCTTTTGCATTTCAGATTGTGGTTTTATCGTTTCTGAGAGATTTGCTGTGAATTCTCGTAAACTCTCAATCTGAATGAGATCCTCTTCAATTAACGTAATCGTCATAAATGGCCAAAACAGCTGGTCCCCAATTTCTAGGATAGTTTCTCCATTTAACCGTGATCCATTTTTATAAAGATGCTCATCAATACTCGTTTTAACAGTCCAGCTACCATTTACTTTATAAAGGGTAAAAGAATTCTCTTGAAAAAACTCATTCTTTTCCTTAACAATGGTGGCTGCTTCATCCTTTGTTGAGAAAATAACCTCAGAATTATGGCCGATATAATAAGTTTTACTAGGAATTAATTTGTCCGTAATCACGATTGATAAATCTATTTCGCCGGCTTTAACCTTGTGGCGTTTATTTAACTCTATCAGCTTTGGATCACTATTATGTTCTAGATAAAATGAGTTATCATGAAAAGTCACCCTCAGTGGCTCATGGAGATTGGCTACTCCTTGCACGGTGATTGTATGCTGCAGCTCTGTGCCTATTGTGACTTCATAATTTTGCTTGGACTTCAATGACAGCTGTTGGTAGGAATCATTGTAAAACACCCATAATAAATGCATTTTTTCACCACCTGTTTTTGTTCACGATTATTGAGGTGACTTTTCTCCCTCAGTTTTGGCTTCCTCTTTTACTTGCTGATTCGTAGTAGTTTGTTCTTGTGTTGCTTCCTGTCCTTGTTGCTTAGCCTGTTCGTTTGACGCTGGAACTGTACCAGCATCCTCTACCGCTTGTTCCTCAGCCTGTTCCTCGGCTTTAGCCCTCTCCTGATCTATTTCCTCTTCGTATTGCTCAATCTCAGACTCAATTTCAGCTAATAACTGATTTCGCTCTTCACGATCTAAATTATCATCTGATTTTACTTGCTCTTGGTAATTGTATAGAGCATATAAAATTAAATGTGTATCTTCAAAGACTCTAGCAATATCTAAAGCTTCCTCTGCATTACCTCGTCCAATGTGAATCCAATATTCGTAATAGCGAGGATCTGATTGTAATGTCACGGTATTTTGAATACTCTCTTTTTGCTCTTCTGAGAGTGATTCATTAATTAAATACGCCGTTGATAATTCATATTGTGTCACCTTTGGCATTTCATCGAAATCATAAGGCTGAAGGATCGTTACAACCTCACTATATTCGTTATTAAGGAATTTCTCCTGTGCCTCGATAAAGCTTGCCTGTTTTGGCTGAATAAAAAACAACGAATACAACGAGTACACTAATGTTGGAATTAAACAAACCGTTACACCTATTAAAATATAACGATTTAGCTTCCATGTTTTTTTGTTTACTGTCATTAACTGAGTCTTTTCCTTATTAATCTCTTGAATTCTCATTTCGAGTAATTCAATAAGATTAGAAATAGACTCCGCCTTACATACCTTCTCAGTAAAGCTAGAAAGCTTTAATGTTTCAAAGTGATGGATGTATTGTGAAAAGGTATATTGCTTATCAATAATCGAAGCAATTGTCGCCTTTACTTCTTTCAATAATTGATCAGAATTTTTTTCATATGGTGGAAGACTTTCTTTAACCCCAAAATGAAGAATATATGGATTGAGTCCTTTGTCTAAGACAATGTTTTCTGGACATACAAACAGATGAATTCTAGTTAAGTTGTGGCTATTAACCTTTTGTGCAATACGGTAGGCAATAAGCAAACTATCTCTTTCATCTATTTGCCCCATATGAGGAAGGTAGGTAAACGTGTTAGGAATTGTATGAAGAATGGATAACTCATCATCCATCATTTGAATTTGTTTTTTTATTGTAGGATTTATCTCTTTCAGAAAAGAAATTTCGCCTGGATCATCTAATTTAATTTTTTCCTTTTGAAAAGTAAATGTAATAACACCCTTTTCAAATTTACTAATTGCCTCTAGCTTTTCTTCTATGTATGACATTTCTTTTTGTGATGACATTCCTTATATCTCCTTCATAAAATTTCAATTCTATCTCCAGTTGTAATGCCAACATCTATTAATCTTTTTGTACCATCGGCAACTTTATTTTTGTTCACGACTCTAATCCAGTACCCTTCCTTTGGTTGTCCAGTTAATTGCTTCGTCTGCCAAACTATATCAAGCAGCTTTTTTACAGAGTGATAGTTTGATAGTCTTAAATCAAAAATCTCCTCCTGATAATTCTTTAAATCGACGGTAATTTCGATATACATTATTGTTCACCCCATAAGGAAGAGACTGTCCCCAAATGGGTCTGACCCTAGGATTTCGAGACAGTCTCTTCTTTTCTTATCAGTTGTAACGAGATTATCCTCTGATTTGACTTGCGATTTGTTGGTCAGCATCTTCAAGTGCTTTAGCTGTATTGTTCAACTGAATATGAATATCATCAAGAAGTTTTTGCATTGCCACAAATGAAGGTCTTAATTGTTCATATTGTTCACTAAACGCTCTACTTGATTCACCTTTCCACATATCTTCAAGCTGTCTAATCATACCATCAAGCTCACCAATTTGACTTTCTACTTCACTGCTTTCATTTGCATAACGAGTTGCCATTTCATGTAGCTCAGCTGGAGTAACCTGAATTAAACCTGACATTCTATTCATCTCCCTATTGTTTTTATTTTTTGGTATTCATCTATATAAATTGTGAGTACCCAAAATGCGAATGGACAATTTCAAAAAACGGAACATATTGTCGTCCCTGTATAAAAATTTCCTATAATATACCAATATCACATCTCATCCGATAAGAACAGATGAAAACAGAAATGTAAAGAAAAACGGAACTATCCTCCTCCCCCTTGTAAATTTCCACAGGAAGTTAAGCCTATTTCTAGCGATATTCTTCGTTGTTTTATCTCCACCTAAAGACCGATATCCAAAACCGATATTTAGGTATTTTAGCTCAATGGTTTTTCAGAAATCAAGATTCCACAAAACCAGCCTCCCCTCTTTTACTTCAAATGCTCTTTTGCTAGGCGGAATTGGGCGCCCTCACTCCTTAAGCGATCGCCCTCTGACATGCTTCGTTAAAGAAGTGCTATTTTTCGATTCCACTCAACACTACTATCAAAAAAAATAGACAATAAAAACCACCCGTGATAACGGGTGGTTTTCTCTGCGGCTGAAAGCCTTTGTTACTGACCAAACCCTAAAGGGCTTCTGAACGGTTCCCCACGTGTACTACTTCTACTGGCCAGACCTAAAAGGC
>NZ_CADEPK010000250.1 GCF_902829255.1 Metabacillus niabensis
GAAGGAAACGACGAATTTCATCTTCATTGTAACCAACCTGAAGTCGTTTTTCGTCAATGATTATCGGGCGACGAAGCAATCCAGGATTGTCCTGAATTAATTGGTATAAATCCTGTAAAGGCATTGTTTCAAGATTTATATTTAATTTTTGAAAAGTCTTTGATCTTGTTGAAATAATTTCGTCTGTACCATCCTCTGTCATTCTTAAAATTTCTTTTATTTCTTGAATAGTCAAAGGCTCAGAAAAAATATTTCGTTCAACATAAGATATATTATGTTCTTCTAACCATGCTTTTGCTTTTCTACATGAAGTACAGCTTGGTGATGTATATAATGTGACCATTCATCCTTCACTCCTCTACCTATAGAATGAGTTAAATCGTATATTGCTGTAATTGAAATTACTTTAAATAAGAATTTATGTTTTTATTATACTATAAAAAAGTAAGTATGCATATAGCAATATACGTAAAAACTGTGACAATACGATTACAAACGTTAAAATAACTGTATTTTATCATGTTTATTTTTTTTATTTTTCTATTATACAAGGTCACTTCACAGCATTTCCCTTACCAAAATTTTATTTTCCCATTCTCAATTACTTATATCTTATCGAAAATGTTTGAGTTATTTTCTGGATTGTCATCCAACGTAAGAACCTCTTCGACATCTTCATAAGCTTCTCCGTAGAGTTCCTTGTCCTTATATGTGTGAATGAGATTATATGTTTTCACCATCGCCTCGTACACATTTTCTTCTGATGCTTCATTAGGAGCCCAATAAAGAATTTCCATTTTATTCTTTTCATTTGTAGCTAAGGAGCGTCGTTCATATCCGATAGACTGTGCATGCTTAAAGCCTTCCCTTTTATAAAATCTCAGTCGTTTTTCCGAATCCGTATCCTCGTAATTCACCGGCTCCACTTCAAGAATAATTGGTTTTCCCTTTTTCTTTAGCTTCTCAATCAACTTATGTCCTAGCCCTTCACCACGGGCGTCTTTTGATACAAAAAGATAATCAATAAAAATAAAATTCTCAAGCTCAGCATACATAAGGACATGGTTTTTCCCTTCATCCTTATGATAAATATCAGATCTTTCTTTAAGTAAAATCTCCATATGCTCCTTAGACTTCATTTCTTCAATCGGAAAATACTGATTTAGCTTTTCATACCAATTCATCGTTCTTCTCCTTTAAATTGTTTGGGGACAGTCCCCTTTACCTATTATTCTTTTAGGATAAACAATTTGTGCATTTGTTATGATTGTTGTTACATATTCTTTATGATTTAATTTCTACTTTGACTCGAATACAAAAAAACAAAAAAAAGATTCTAAAAAGTACTGATTCTCCATATCTTTATCGTTGTGGAGATGTACTTTCTAGAATCATTTTTCATTTATATTATGAATATTGTTTCTGATATTGCTCAAATTCACTTTGTGAGCACATGACAAAATGACCTTTTTTCACTTCACGGAATGAAACTTCTTCATCCTTTTTATAATTATGTTTGCTCGGATCGTAAACCTTTCTGACACGTGTACGCTCATAATCAGGATCTGGTAAAGGAATAGCTGATAATAGTGATTGTGTATACGGATGAATTGGGTTATTGTATAATTCATCGGCATCTGCAAGTTCTACAAGCTTACCAAAGTACATAACACCGATTCGGTCACTAATATATTTAACCATTGAAAGGTCATGTGCAATAAATAAATACGTTAAGCCTTTTTCTTTTTGGAGCTTTTTCATTAAGTTTACAACTTGTGCTTGAATCGAAACGTCTAGTGCAGAAATTGGTTCATCCGCAATGATAAATTCAGGCTGAACTGCAAGCGCACGAGCAATTCCAATCCGTTGACGTTGTCCACCACTAAATTCATGTGGATAACGGTTTGCATGCTCTCTATTTAACCCAACAGTTTCAAGAAGCTCATAGACACGATTCATTCGTTCTTCTTTTGATTTCGCTAGTCCATGAATATCAATGCCTTCAGCAATAATATCCGATACCTTCATTCTAGGATTCAATGAAGCCTGAGGATCCTGGAAAATCATTTGCATTTTACGATTAAATTGCTTTAATTGCGCATTTGTCTTTTTACCGTGGACGTTTTCACCATTAAAGAGAACTTCACCATCTGTAGCATTATACAGTCTGATAATTGTACGTCCTGTTGTCGATTTGCCACAACCAGATTCACCAACTAAACCTAATGTTTCACCCTTATAAATATCAAATGAAATATTGTCAACTGCACGAACTTCATTTGGTTTTCCTACATTAAAGTATTGCTTTAAATTTTTTACTTCAACTAATTTTTCTCTCTCTGCCATAATTAGTTCCCTCCTTTTTCAGGGAATTTACGTTGACGTCTCTTTACTGCCTCAGGTGGTTCTACCTTTGGTGCATCGGGATGCAATAACCAAGTTGCCGCATAATGTGTCTCAGACACTTTAAACATTGGTGGTTGCTCCTCAAGGTCAATTTGCATTGCATACTGATTTCTAGGTGCAAATGCGTCACCTTTTGGTGGATTAAGTAAGTTTGGTGGCGTACCAGGAATCGCATATAATTCTTCTTCCTCTGTATCTAAACTTGGCATTGAACTAATTAATCCCCAAGTATACGGATGTTGTGGATTGTAAAACACCTCATCAACAGTACCAATTTCTACGATTTTTCCACCGTACATAACTGCTACACGATCTGCAACATTAGCAACAACACCGAGATCATGAGTAATAAAAATAATTGATGTTTCAATTTTTTTCTGCAATTCTTTCATCAATTCTAAAATTTGCGCTTGAATCGTAACATCCAATGCAGTTGTTGGCTCGTCAGCAATTAGCACCTTCGGATTACAAGCAAGAGCAATAGCAATAACAACCCTTTGTCTCATTCCACCTGAGAATTGGTGTGGATATTGGTTAAAGCGAATTTCAGGGTTTGGAATACCTACTAACTTCAAAATATCAATAGCACGTTCTTTAGCAGCAGACTTACTTAAATTTTGGTGCTTAATAATTGGTTCAATAATTTGCTTACCAATTTTCATTGTTGGATTTAAAGAAGTCATTGGATCTTGGAAAATCATTGAAATGTCTTTCCCACGAATTTTTTGCATCTGTTTATCAGATAGCTTTGCTATATCTTTTCCTTCAAAAAGAATCTCACCTTTTTTAATTTCCGAGTTCGATGGTGGCAATAAATGCATAATCGCTTTAGATGTAACAGATTTCCCTGATCCTGATTCCCCAACTATAGCAAGTGTTTCACCTTTATATAAATCAAAATTTACTCCACGGATAGCTTGAACTTCACCTGCAAACGTATGAAAGGAGATGTTCAAGTCTTTCACTTCAAGAATTTTTTCCATTATTTTTCACCTACCTCTTCTAGTCACGCATTTTCGGATCAAGTGCATCACGCAATCCATCTGCAATCATATTAAAACAAATCATAATCAAACTAATGATAATTCCAGGAATAATCATTTGATATGGGTAGAGCTGTAAAACTTTAAAGCCATCATCAATTAATGTACCTAAGGAAGCATGTGGTGCTTGAAGCCCTAAACCGATGAAGCTTAAGAATGCTTCGAAAAAGATTGCATTCGGAATCGTAAACATCGTATTAATAATAATTACCCCTGCAAGGTTTGGAATTAAATGCTTTCCGATAATTCCTGTATTAGAAAGTCCTAATGTTCGTGCTGCTAATATATATTCCTGTTGCTTAAGCTTCAATACTTGTGCACGTACAACCCTGGCCATTCCGACCCATCCTGTAATCGTTAACGCAAGCGTAATGGACCAAATCCCCGGATCAAGAACTAATATCATTAAAATAACGATAACTAAGTTTGGAATACCTACTAATATTTCTGTTATCCGTTGCATAATATTATCTGTTCTTCCACCGACAAATCCTGAAATTGCTCCGTATAATACACCAATGACCATATCAATTAATGCAGCTAATAGGGCAATATATAAGGAAACTTGTGTTCCTTTCCAAACACGTGTAAATATATCACGACCTAAGCTGTCAGTACCAAACCAATAGTACTCATCAACATTCTTTCGTTCATAGGCGTCGTATACTTCTCCACTTTTATTTTCTAATTCCCCGTCAAAAGGCAACCAGCTAACATTTTCTAACACTGGAATTCTTGGCGGTAAATTATTATGCTTTATATTTTGCTCTTTATAATCATGTCCATTTAAATGTGGACCAACTAACGCCATAATCGTTAGTACAATAAGGACAATCAAACTTACAAGCGCACCTTTATTTTTTCTTACCCTTAACCATGCATCTTGCCAATAATTTAGGCTTGGTTTTGAAATTTTCTCACTTTGACCAGTAGAAATTTCAGCGGGTAGGAATTTTTTCTTATCTATTTTTTCTTGTGTCATTATTTTTTCCCTCCCGCTATGCGAATCCGCGGATCTATAATTCCATATAAAATATCAACGATAAGAATAACAACAACAAATAAAACAGCAAATAAAATCGTTGTTCCCATAATAACAGGATAATCATTTACTTGAATCGATTTAACAAATTGCTCCCCGATACCTGGGATACCAAAAATTCTTTCTACAACTAATGAACCTGTCATTAAGCTAACCGCTAATGGACCTAATACTGTTATAACTGGAATTAATGCGTTTCGAAGCGCATGCTTAAATGCAATATCAAACCAGCTAGCTCCCTTTGCTTTTGCTAATGTAATATAATCCGACTCTAGTACTTCCACCATTTCTGTTCGCACAAAACGTGAAGCTGTTGCTAGCGGGAACATCGCAAGTGCGATTGTCGGCAACACTGTATATTCAGGACCTCGCCAAAAGGCAACCGGAAACCAACCTAGTTTAACAGCTAAGTAGTATTGTAATAATCCCGCAAAAACAAATGAAGGAATTGATTTACCAAGAACAGCAATAAATGTTGAACTATAATCAACCCAAGTATTTTGTCTTAACGCACCGATAACCCCCAAAATAATTCCAAATAGTGTTCCAAATAAAATGGCTTGGAATCCTAAAATCGCAGAAGGACCAATACTATTTTTGATAATTTCCGTAACACCTGTATTATCAAATTGGAAAGAAACGCCTAAATCACCTTTCAGTAAATTCAACATATAATTCATATATTGAACTGGAATAGGTTCTCCCAGCCCGTATTTATCGATCATGATCGATAGCTGTGCTTCCGTAAGTTTACTTGCATTCGAAAATGGAGTACCCGGGATAATTTTCATGAGGAAAAAGGTCAATGTGGCGATTAAAAATAGAGTTATGATCATGTAAATTATTCGTTGAGCTAAATATTTCACCATAAGGAGCACCTCCTATTATTTTTTGAATTTTCAACAATATTCGACATTTTTCCAACAAGGGAAAAGAGAGTATATTGACAGTCAATATACTCTCTCTTTCTAAATAATTGTCAATTAGAATCTAAATGACTTAAAAGCTAAAAAATTATTTTACAGAAGTCCATTTGTAGCTATATTCAGGACCAACTAAGTGATATGTGAAGTTTTCAACTTTTTCACTCACTAAGATGTTAGAAGAACGTTGATAAATTGGTGCAATCGCAGCATCTTCTTCTAATAATACTTTTTCAGCCTCAGCTAAAGCTTGATAACGTTCAGCAGGTTTTTGAGCTAAAGTTGTTTGAGCATCTTTTACAAGTTTGTCATATTTAGGATTTGAATAGCTCATCTTGTTATTTCCTCCACCTGTTAACCACAAGTCAGAGAATGTCATTGGGTCTAAATAGTCAGGACCCCAACCAGCCATTTGAAGGTCATAGTCTTGTGTGTTTTCACGGTCTAAACGGACGCTGAATGGTACACTTTCAACAACAACCGAAATACCTGGTAAGTTTGATTCTAATTGTTCTTTAATGTATTCAGCAGTTTTCTTAGCTGATTCAGTATCATCTGTTAAGTATCTAACTTCAACTTTGTCAGTTCCAATAGCTGCTAAACCTTTTTCCCAAGATTCTTTTGCAGCATCTACATTATAAGGTAATAATTCATTCCCATTAATTTCACGGAAATCTTTACCTGATTCATCATGAACGAATTCTTGTGGAACTGCATAGTTCGCAACGATTGATCCGTTGTTTAATACACCATTTACAAAGTCTTCTTTATTGATCGCTTGTGCAATCGCCTTACGAATATCAGGGTTTTGTAACGCTTTATTTTCTTTTTGGTTCATTTTTAACCAGAAAATTGTTGGCTCTAACCAGTTAACTAATCTTTCGTCACCTTCATATTGTGGAACTATATCAGATGAAAGCTTCGGTGTAATATCAGCTTCCCCTGTATCAAATAGGTTTGCAGCAGTGCTTGGCTCTTGGATAACATTCCATTGAACCTCTTCTAACTTAACTGTATCTGCATCCCAATAGTTTTCATTCTTTTTATATTTCCATGATGCTTCTGTGCTTCCGCCCCATTCTAATGTGAATGGACCGTTATATACTAGGTTTTCACCTGTCTTAGCATAGTTTTCGCCTTGTTCTTCAACAAACTTTTGGTTTTGTGGATAGAACGTTGGGAATGCCATTAAAGATTTAAAGTATGGAATTGGTCTTTCTAATGTAACTTCTAAAGTCTTATCATCAATTGCTTTAACACCTAAAGTGTCAAGATTGTACTCTTTTTTCGCTGCAGCTGCTGCAGAAATTTCTGCTGCACCTTTAATTTTTCCATCCATCATATATGGACCATACGGAGACGCATTTGCTGGGTCAATTGCACGCTTCCAAGCAAATACGAAATCGTGTGCAGTAACAGGGTCACCGTTTGACCATTTTGCATCTCTTAATTTAAAAGTGTAAACTGTTCCATCTTCGCTAATTTCAGGATCACCATCAGCCATTCCTGGAACAACCTCTTGATTTTGGTCAAGACGATATAAACCTTCGTTTACATTGTTTAATGTTGAGAAACTTACAGTATCTTGAGCCATTACACTATCCATTGAAGGAATCTTCGCTGACTCCAAAGCTTTAATTTCTTGTTTTGCTTCTTTGTCAGTAGTGCCTGTCTCTTTTTCATCACTACCGCCACCACATGCAGCTAAGAACGAACTTAGCACAAGTGTTAATGCTAAAAGTAGAAAAAATTTCGACTTTTTCATAAATTTGACCTCCCTTTATTCTTTAAGTTTTTAGTATAGAGATTATTATACAAGTATTCAAACAATTGTGCATTTATTTTTTCAATAAACCTTATGCACATTCAATAATAATAAGTAATTCAACCGAAAAAATAGTAAAAAAGACCTATGTGAAATTTTCAGAAAATCTTCTATTATTTAACACTAAACTGGATAAACGCTTTAAAACGTTGAATCGTAAATGGTTACATTATCTTACAAGATCAGCCATTCATAACTTAGTTTCATCAATTAATTAATCGTGAATATTGTGAAGATTCTAACAATAAATACTACTAGGATAGTAATTTACGCCTAGTTTAAGCTTTCTTCTTCATCTGATATAATATTTATACAATCTCTTAAAGGAATGATATAAATTGATACGAAAGTTGTTTACACTATTTATTATGTCTTTAATCGCTGCAATTTTACTTCCCCTTATAATTTACCATAAATTAACTTTATTCCTTTTTATCAATACTTCTTTTATTATTTGTGCATTTTTTCTTTTTGTTTCACTGTTATTAATTACAGTGAAAAGTGGTTTTTTTGATGCTTTTACATATGGTTTTAGAAGAATGTTTGTTTCAAAAGGGAAGGAGCTTTCCAAAAAGGAAGTTGATGAAATCCCTCCTGTTTCTAAACTAATTCAATTTGATCACTCACTCTTCCTATTTAATGGAATTGTGATGGCTGTCATCATGCTTATTTCGCTTTTTATCTATTATAATTAAGGATGTATTGTTGAATATCGGAAATAACACAATAAAAACAATTTGCAAAATGCAGCAACGTTTTTTATAATTAGAAAAAAATAGTGAGCGATGACAAAGAGTAGTACATATTACTTTCATTTTCAGAGAGCCTGTGGAAGCTGTGAACAGGTATTGGAGAATATGGAATGGACTTTCGAGCATCTGTATTGAAATCATAGTATGTACAGACGTTTATCTTGCGTTAAAGATTTGAGTGATTTTCTTTTTTTATAGAAATAAGTAGGGTGGCACCGCGGTCCATCGTCCCTAACAGTGGGTACGAGTGGGCCTTTTTATATGGACAAATTTAATTTGGAGGTAAATAGAATGAAGAAAACGATTTTTTCTGGAATACAACCAAGCGGTTCAGTAACATTAGGTAATTATATTGGAGCATTAAAGCAATTTGTAGAGCTTCAAGATGATTATAATTGTTATTTTTGTGTCGTTGACCAGCATGCGATTACAGTTCAGCAAGACCGATTAGCATTACGTAAAAATATTCGAAGTCTAGCTGCATTATATTTAGCAGTAGGAATTGATCCTGAAAAGGCGACATTATTTATTCAATCTGAAGTACCAGCACATGCCCAAGCTGGATGGATGCTACAATGTCTTTCCTATATAGGTGAGCTTGAAAGAATGACACAATTTAAAGATAAGTCAAAAGGTAAGGAGGCAGTTTCAGCTGGACTTCTTACATATCCACCATTGATGGCAGCAGATATTCTTCTCTATCAAACTGATCTTGTACCTGTAGGAGAAGATCAAAAACAGCATTTGGAAATAACGAGAGATTTAGCAGAACGCTTTAACAAAAAGTATAATGACATCTTTACTATACCTGAAGTAAGAATGCCAAAAGTAGGCGCACGAATTATGTCTTTAGTGGAACCGACAAAGAAAATGAGCAAATCTGATCCAAATCAAAAAGCATTTATTACGCTGCTGGACGAACCGAAACAAATCGAGAAAAAGGTTAAAAGTGCGGTTACCGATTCTGAGGGAATCGTCAAGTATGATAAAGAAAATAAACCAGGAATATCAAACCTACTATCTATCTATTCAAATCTTGCTAATCTATCCATTGAAGAAATTGAGGCGAAATACGAAGGTAAAGGCTATGGTGAATTCAAAGGTGATGTCGCAGAAGTTATCATTCAAACATTAGCCCCTATCCAAGAGAAATACAATGAACTTATGGAATCAAGTATATTGGATGAAATCTTAGATAAGGGAGCCGAAAAGGCTAATGTCGTAGCGAGTAAAATGGTTAAAAAAATGGAGAATGCAATGGGTCTAGGAAGAAAACGAAAGTAAGAAAGAGGAAACTCATGCTATACTTCCGACAAATCGGCTCAAATATTTAAATTATTTTGCTACATTGACTTTCATTTGGTTTTACATTTCAGGAAAACAAAGTTCTATAAAAAACGATGTGTACCGTTAAAAAGTACACATCGTTTTCCATTTATGTAACGACTGATTAATTTACTTTTGATTCGTGCTCCATATCCCATAGCTTTTCAAAAAAGGGTTGTCCTTTTATTAGACGTTCACATAAATGTACATGCTTATTAGACCATCCCTCTAATGTTTCTTCATAGAGCTTCTGCCAGACTTCATCAAATTCACTTTCCTGAATCTCATGATACTTTGTAGGATTCCATTCTGTATACCAATATTTTACTTCTGCTGCATTTTTTGTACTTTGCAATTGATCAAGAGCCATAAATAATAGCTGTTTTAATTGTCTTTCTTTTCTAGTTAAGCCGCGAACGTGTTCAGGAGCTAATGAAAGGATATGATATTCCTTTTCTGCCAATCCCTCTTTCATAGCTTCTGCTGAATAGGATTCTTCTTCAACATCCTTTATCATTTCAAATACTAACTGTTCTTGCCTAGGAATAATCCTACTTTTTCGAATTGGAATCGTATATCCAATTGTATCAACTGCTAATATACCGATCCCATCTGTTATAACAAAGCAGTAATCTAGTTGAATACGTTCATGATTTTTTCTAATATACGCTTTTTGAAAAACATCCTTTAAAAGACCAGGTGGTAATTCCGCCAGATTATTTTCAATGTAGTCAAATAGAAGGGAATTAACCTTTAATAGGGGAACCTGATCGAGAAGCTCAACACTGTCATCCTTTCTCCACTCATGAAAATGACAGACGTTGTATCCGTTCTCTTCACCTTCAAACCAATTTACCCAAACATCATGAAGAAATAACATTTTTTTACCCCTCACTTCAATACCATTTGTCAAACAGTATAGGCAAAAAACAGAGAAATTATTCCATCAAATGCAGATAATGCATAGTCAGTTTTGCTCTTCATTTTCATTTTTCTTCTACTAATACAGAGGCTGGTAAGGAGAATATTTCTTTTATGCTTTTTCCGGTAACATCCATATACTTTTTAACTAAATAGAATCCTACACTATAGCCAACCATATTCGGATAAAAACCAGTTCCATAAAGCAATTGCGTATATTTCGGATTTTCCCTAGATACATTCTGATTTGGCTTGATGATGTTTTTATAGAAGGTGGAGCATTGAGCTTCATTGTACCGTTTAGACCAGGAGGATGTCGCTTCCTCTCCAAGCTCTTCACGTACAGCATTTTCAGCCATGCCTTCTAAAATAATCGTATCTAATAATGTAAAGTCTTTTTCGTTTTTATCAATTGCAGCTAACCTACATACATGATGATATTCATGAATTAACAACGGTTTTATGTCCTTTTTGCTTATATTTGAAGAGAGAAATAAGAACAATTTATTATTAAAGGCGACACCTGCACGACCATTGTATTCAGAAGCAATTTTACGATTATGTTCATCACACGGAAAAATAAAAATTGGAATATTAGGTCCATTCCATTTATCCTTTAGCATTTTTTCTTCTTGTTTCAGAAATGATAAGATATTATTTTTCTCAGTGTGATTTATCCATTTTTTTAAGTTATCTCCATGTTTGTACATCCCATATGCTTGAAGCTGTTTTTTGATTTCCCGCTCATTTAATCCGTGAAAATATGGTTTTAATAAAGAATAAACCTCTTTAAGATCAGAAATCTCCTTTAGCCATTTAACAGTATTCATAATCGTCATGATCCATCCCCCCTCTCTCACTATATGTTGAATAATTAAAGAGGGATACATATGGCCAAGGCTGAGTTAAGAAACGCTACTTCCCGTTAACGATTTTAATCCGTTGTTAATTTGAAGGAGACTCCTGGATAAGCATATTCCTACAACAAAACACCCCAAACATGTTTAAAGCGTCTAATAATAAAAAGAACCTGAGTAAAACTACTCAGGTCTGAAGCATTTATTCATATTTTTTGAATATAATCGTAGCGTTATGACCGCCAAAGCCTAATGAATTACTTAAAACAGCCTTTACTTCCTGTTTTCTAGCTTCATTTGGTACATAATCTAAATCACAATCAGGATCTGGAGTTGTGTAATTAATTGTTGGTGGAATAATACCATTTTTTATTGTAAGAATACTAAAAATCGCTTCAACTCCACCTGCCGCACCAAGTAAATGGCCTGTCATTGATTTTGTTGAGCTAATTGCAAGCTTATATGCATGGTCACCAAACACTTCTTTAATTGCAAGTGTTTCAAATTTATCGTTGTATTGTGTACTTGTACCATGCGCATTAATATAATCAATATCTGTTGCATCCAAGCCGCTACCTTCAATTGCTGAACGCATCGCGCGAGCACCACCTTCACCATTTGGCGCAGGTGCAGTTATATGATAAGCATCACCAGTTGCACCATAGCCGACAATTTCAGCATAGATGTTAGCGCCACGTGCTAATGCATGCTCTAATTCCTCGAGAACAATGATTCCTGCCCCTTCACCCATAACAAATCCATCACGGTCTTTATCAAAAGGTCTGCTAGCTGTATTTGGATCAGTATTTGTTGATAATGCTTTATTTGCAGTAAATCCAGCAAATGACATTTCGGTAAGTGGGGCCTCTGCACCACCTGTAACCATTACATCTGCTTCTCCACGTTCGATAACTCGAAATGCATCACCGATTGAATTCGTTCCAGTTGCACAAGCTGTTACTGTACAGGAATTAAAACCTTTTGCCCCTAAGGCAATTGATACCTGTCCAGTTGCCATATCAGGAATAAGCATTGGAACAAAGAACGGACTAACACGACGTGGTCCCTTTTCTAATAAAATTTTGTATTGTTCCTCAAAGGTTTCCATTCCACCAATACCAGAGCCAATCCAAACACCTACACGCGGTGCGATTTCATCTGTAATTTCCAAATTTGCATCCTTAACAGCCATCATTGAGGCTGCAACAGCATACTGTGTGAATCGATCCATTTTTCTCGCAGCTTTTTTATCCATAAATTGTTCAATATCAAAGTCCTTTAATTCTGCTGCAACCTTTGCTTGATAATTTTCAGCATTTACACGTGTAATTGGTCCAATCCCGGAAACACCTTTTATCGCATTTTCCCAACTTGTTTGAACATCATTACCGATTGGAGTTACAGCACCTAATCCCGTTACGACTACTCGCTTCTTTTCCATTGATAGCACCTCACTTAAGTTTTTTAATCTATATTAAATATCTATTGTTTACTTTAACGACCCCATCGAAGTGCAATTGCACCCCATGTTAATCCGCCACCAAATCCTACCATTACGATTACGTCACCATCTTTTACTTTACCAGCTTCAATTTCCTCTACTAACGAAATTGGTATCGATGCTGCAGATGTGTTTCCGTATTTATGAACAGTCTTAGACATTTTTTCGACCGGTAGATTTAGACGCTCTCTAGAAGCCTCCATTATTCGGATATTTGCTTGATGTGGAATAAGTAAGTCAACATCCTCCGTACTTAATCCTGCCTTTTTTATAACATTTTCGCTTGATTCACCCATTTGTCGAACAGCAAATTTAAAAACTTCTCTTCCATTCATGATGATGTATTCATCTTGATATAAATGCTTTCCACCTGTTCCATCTGCACCAAGTTCGAACGACAAAATGCCTTTTCCTTCACTTACAGGTCCCATAATAGCGGCTCCGGCACCGTCACCAAATAGAACTGCAGTATTCCGATCATTCCAATCAGTTATTGCTGATAGCTTCTCCGCTCCTACGATTAATACATATTTATAAGCTCCGGACTCAATAAACTGCTTTGCCGTTATCATTCCATACATAAAGCCTGCACAAGCTGCACTTATATCCATCGCCGCTGCCTTTTTAGCACCTAATCTTTCCTGTAGCATACAAGCAACTGTTGGGAAAGGTTGGTCAGGTGTAACAGTAGAAACAAGAATCAAATCAATATCCTCTGCAGATATTCCAGCATTTTTTATCGCTTCTTCAGCTGCATAAAATGCCATATCGGAGGTTTTCGTTGAATCATCCGCTATTCTTCTTTCCTCAATTCCAGTTCTTGTACGTATCCATTCATCGGACGTATCCATTATTTTTTCTAAATCTGTATTAGTTACAACTTTTTCGGGAACGAATCGTCCCATTCCAATGATGCCTGCGTTCATATGTACAACCCCTTTACAAATAGGTATGATTCATTGACTAGTTTAACCCCAAAAAAAGGAGTCTATTTTATACCAATCATTATGACTTGGTACTAATTTTATCTTATTCAGATATTATTTTCAATCATTATATTTCTATATCAGTATCTTTCTTAGCAAAATACAGGAGTTTTACCCATTCCGAGCATTCATTGTCGTCGAATGTACAACTGACTAGAACATGTATATTTTCTTAACATAAAGTATTAGTATCAATGGAAATGATTTGTAATGGAGTGATATTAATGGAATTTGAAGAGTCAGTGAAGAAAGAAGAGCAAATTGAAGAAAAGGAACAGCATATCGAACAAAAAGAACAGGATCAAAAAGTTGATCGCTTTACAGAGCTAATGTTTGGCAGACGTCCAAATATGGAACGGAAAGAACATGAAATAAAGCCTGAAAACACGGTAGGTGACGACGTAAATTATTTTACTATTATGGAGCAAATTGGCGATATTATGAACTCGATTGACAAGCTTAAGCCTGTCCTAAAAGAGTTTTCCCCAATTATTGATTATATTAAAAAGAAAATATAAAGAGACTGCGCTATGCAGCCTCTTATTTCGCTTCTTGCTTACCTAAATCATAAGCTTCACCCATGACTTTAGTAAAAAGCTCCATCATAGGTTGAATGGTTTCCAGTGAAAGTTCAATTCCTAATTCCTCTAATTTTTGCTTTGCCTCTGGTAAGTACTTCATCGCAATTTGCATAAACTCCATTGCTTTCGGATGTTGGTCCATCTTCTTCACTCCTTGATAAATTAGATTATGTACCTTTATAGGGTATTATAAATTATAGTATATTTATAGCTGATTCGGTAGCTGTCCGCTCTTCTTATACTCTTCTATATCCTTTTCAAGCTTTAATTGGAAATCCTCATCAACTAGAGGACTAAAATTCCCCATTGTAATGACTCCATCCTGAAAATCGTAATAAAGCTCTCCACTTTCTAATTTGCCATCATTAAATTGAGAAGCAACAAGCTCATACAAGGTATCAATATGCTGAACCGTACTAGTTAAAACCGTTGTCTTCCCTAGATCAGATTGATCTGAAACAAATCCAATCGCAAACAATCCTTCTTCCTTAAGCCTTTCAATTACAGATACATTGTAGCCATCACCGGCAACATATATAATATCTGTTCCTGCACTTATCATTTCTTCTAGGAGTGGCATCGCCTTTTCACTATCATTCCAATCTTGTACATATCTTATATCAACATGTACATGGTCATTTTGAAAAGATGCCCCTTCATAAAAGCCATTAATTTCAGGCTGCCACTCAAATGCAGCGAGAACGCCAACCCTTCCTGATTTAGTCATTTCTCCGGCAACCATCCCACCGAAAAATCCCATTGCATGGGAATTAAAATTTAGACTTGTTAAGTTATCACCATCAACATTCCCATTAAAAAGAACAAAATGAATATTTGGGTATTCCTTTGCAATCTTATTAAAAATAGTAATATATTCATTTCCATGCCCAAATATTAGGTTTACATCCTGTGCTTGAAACTCGTCAATTGCATTACGGATAGCTACTTCTTCTGTCATCCCTTCCTTATAAAAAACATCAACTTTGAGTTGTGATTGAATTTTCAATAGACCTTTGTATCCATTCATTCCCCAAACTTGATCATCAATCGTTTCCGGGACAAGCAAGCCGACATTTTGAAGCTTCCCTGATGCAGTAGGTTGTCCACAACTAAAAAGAAAAATACATATAATAAAGACAAAACCAATCTTTTTGTACATGGTCAACCCCCTTTCATATTAATTTGTAATGCTTATATTTTAGCCTTTACCTCTTTCTAAGCACAAGCATAATCAATCTTTCTCCTCTATAAGATGTTTATATTTCTCATTAAAGTCTGTCAATTTCTTTAAGCCTTCCCTTAAGCTAATTGGCTTTTCAATCACCACTATATCAAACTCTTCTTCTTCACAGTTAGGATTGTAATATCGTTCTTTTCCTTTCTGTTTATCACCTTCACAAAGGATATAATAGGTTTTCCCATGATGAATATTTTCTAGTAGCTTATATATCGCTTCAACAGCATCCTTGATAAAAATAATAAAATTTCTTTCTTCTAACACATATTTTGAACCGTTTGTTACTATCGGTTGAAACGGTCCATATACACAAGGAAGCTTAAGAATTGTAACTTTATCGAGCTTCGCTAAAAAATATTGCTCACAATGCTTCCTATGCTTTTGTTTTTCAACATTTGAACTATAGGTCGAAATAAAAACAAGTGGCACTTGTAAAGCTTTTGACATTTCCACTGCATATTTAATTTGCTCTCGATCTTGGGCAAGTAATTCTCTATCCTTGCTATCATCACAGCAATAAATAATCAAATCAACAAATTCTAAATTTAAGCTCTCTTCCCTATTTCTCATGTGGAACAGAGCATTCCTGCCAACCATAAATAGACGCTCTTCAAGTAAATTTTTATGAAGGTCATTTTTCACTTCCAGTAATTCCGCTTCCACTTCAATACCTTCATTTACAAACTTTTCACATAATGAAAATCCTAGAAATGTATGTGCACCAAAAACAAGTACATGCTTATCCATGCTCTTCTCTCCTTAAAAAACAGATATTGGATTCTATGCATAAGACGTAAAAAATATAAGTTGAAAGTAATGATGTGAGTTGAGCTTTAAACACAAAAAATCACCGTATTAAATGAGCAACTGCCCAGATTAACGGTGATTACTATCTAAAGAAGCCCTAGAGCTTTTTTGTAATTAATTAGCATAATATAAATTTTAAAATTTATAATTCTTTTTCGTTTTCTTGATAAAATTTTATAATTGATTGATTAATCCGATATGGATTATCCCCAATGTGATAAATGAGTTGAATAGGACTTCCTAATTTACTTCTTAAAAGCTCATACTTTTTACAATGAGTTTTTGCTTCATATATAGTATGATTCATTCTTTGCCATATCCGAACCGGCTTTGTCGATGTGGAACTATACATTGATGGAAGATTTAATGAAGGAACTCTCTTTTCCTCTGTTTCATATGCAGCTGCAATTTCCTTCACCAATTGCTTATAGAATAATTTATGCTCTTTTTCTCTATCTAGATGCGCTGGGAGGTCTAGGCAAGGATTCATCATTGCCACTGAACGTATATTATCAGACATTATATCCATTAGCTGTAATGCTGTTAAAGCCCCCATTCCTTCAGATAATATATGAATTTTTTGATTTAGTATTTCTTTTTTCATTATTAAATGATAGAGATGCTTTGCCATCGTGACAGCACGGGGACTTCCCCAATTGCTTCCATATAAATTCGATTGAAATAACGTATATCCTTTGTTCATTAAATCAGCTATAAGCTGATGTCTGCCATAGTGCTGATGCCAAAAGCTCGTTTGTTCATCAACAAAATCCGTGCGATCTCCGAGTATTAATACACCAAATCCATTTGGCCTATATGGTAAATGAACAACATTCCATTCCGTTTCGATTTGAAAAAAGCGCTCCGTAATCACTTGCCCACCACCTTTCTCTTCTATCATTAAAATTGAAAATGTCATTTTCTTCTATTTGAATGTTAGCTTGTTAGCTATGCTAAAAAAGCGATTGAGATAAGTGCAATTTATTGATCTCGAGTGTAATTCGTAAGACTTAAACTTTGATGCGCGAATCATTGGAATCACATTTAGATTGAAAATGTCTGTAGTGGATTTAAGCAGCCAGGTGTAACAAAGCCAAACTGTTCATTTGTTTCGTTAATTGCTCTCAAAACTTGCTCGATTTAAATTCCCAAGATTGAAAAAGGATTGTGAAACCATTTTATTCTTTTTCCTTATTTATAATGTATGTATACGTTAGTAAAAAGAATGGGACGCTATCACTAAAAGGATAAATATAGTCAAACATAACTTGTATTGAAAAGGTTGTGTAGATTTTTTATAAAGGTTCATTTTCTTTCAATTTAAATTATGATAGTATATACTTAGTACTCGTTTGGAAAATGGGGTGAATGCAATGCGTTTCTTTTGGACATTCTTTTGGAGTTTCCTCTTAATACATATGGCATCATATGTTGTTAACGCAATGACAGGTGGTCACTATGACTTCGCTTCTTCAAGCATATTAGCTGTCATTGCAATCGTTATCATCTTTATTATTGCAGAAGTGATCCCTAACGATCCAGTTGCAAATCATGAACATCATTAATTGATATTCAGACTGAAAAAAACCCTACTAACCTGTAGGGTTTTTTTCAGCTTTAATCCATTTATTTTAAGGCTTACGTTTATATGTCCATTGACGATTATGATTTGCTGTTTCCGGAAAACGGTCACCTGCTTTTAGTTTTACCTGTCCTGGATTTGTCACAGGATCACCCGTTTCGCCAATCTCTACATAAATTCCATTATTAGGAGCCTTTTGACCAGCTCTAAATCGATGTTGTTGACCCATACTATCCCTCCTCTCTTGCTTTCATTAGTATTACCAGTCACACCTATTTCATGTTGCATGTTCGTTCAAGCCAAAAAAAGGTAGAATCAACACTATGATTGATTCCACCTCTTCATTACGATAATAATTCTTTTAATAATGCCTTCTGCACATGCAATCGATTTTCAGCCTGTTCAAATACAGCCGAATGCTCTCCATCAATAATCGATGCGGTAACTTCCTCTTCCCGATGCGCTGGTAAGCAATGGAGGAAATGATAGTCTGACTTTGCGTGTTTAACTAATTCATCATTCACTTGATATCCTTTAAAAGCAATGATACGTTCTTGCTGTTCACTTTCTTGTCCCATGCTTGCCCAAACATCGGTATAAAGAATATCAGCATCCTTAACAGCCTCAATTGGATCATTTACAATCGAAATTGTTGCACCAGTTTCCTTTGCAATTTTTAATGCCTCTTCTACAACCCATTGCTCAGGTTCATACCCTTTTGGACAGCCAATCGAAAAGTCCATGCCTACTTTGGCTGCAGCAATCATTAAGGAATGTGCGACATTGTTTCCATCACCTAAGTAAGCTGTTTTTACCCCTTCAAACTTTCCTTTTAATCGATAAATTGTTTTTAAATCTGCGAGAGCCTGACAAGGATGAAATAAATCTGTTAATCCATTAATTACGGGAATCGTAGCATGCTTAGCTAATTCCTCAATTTTGTCATGACCGAATGTCCGAATCATAATACCGTCAACATAACCAGATAGTACCTTTGCTGTATCAGAAATAGGCTCTCCTCTACCTAATTGAAGATCCTGACTACTTAGGAAAAGTGCATGTCCCCCTAATTGCAGCATTCCCGTTTCAAATGATACACGTGTTCTTGTTGATGATTTCTCAAAAATCATCGCTAATGTTTTTCCTTTAAGTAGCGGCTGAATTGGATTCTCTTCAAGCTTAAATGCTTCTTCAATGAAATAAAGAATTTCTTCTTTGCTATAATCTAATAGTGTTAAAAAATCTCTTTTAGCTACAGTTTTTTTCTCTTTAAGTTTCACGTTACTCATTTGTTATACACTTCCTTTGTCATATAGAGAAAGAGGCGTTCCTCTGTTAAATGATATCCTTAATAATTGGAACTGTTTAATAAGGGACAAGCACTGCTCACTAAACGACCTCATCCCTTATTAAACCTTCTTTAAGCCTTCACACGTTTTGTCAGCTGTTGCATGGACAATATGCTATCATCGGAAGCTGTCAGAGCCTGAAGACTTGCATAATACGTCGTAAGATTTGTAAATAATATCATACCTTTTTCTAATGCTTGTTGTCGTTTTAATTTCCCATCCTCATTGTCTTTAAGTGAAACAAAGATTCCCTTTTCTCCTTCAACCCACTCCTCAAAATTATTTGTTAATGGGTGAAGACCAGCAAGCCTTGTTTCTTGAAGCGCTGTTTCATCTTCTACATCAAAGAATACAGATTTAATTGATTCTAAATCTTTAGCAAAGATTTTTTTGTAAACACTCTTAACAGATTGCCCGACACACATTCCTTCTCCAGTAGCTTTCATTTCAGGTCCGAGCGTAATATCAACATCGTGAAGCGCATGGCTTGAGAATACAGGGTATTTCACAGCAACCCAATCATCTGCTTCAGAAGTTTGAATTGATAATTCACTTAGTTTTTTTCCACACAATAAATGTGTTGCATGCTTAATTACCGGAGTTCCCGTAACCTTACTAATTATTGGCGCTGTCCGACTTGCACGTGGATTCACTTCTAATATATATATTTGCTGCTCTTTTATTAAAAATTGAATGTTCATAATGCCTCGGTAATTTAGCTTTTTCACTAAGGCATTAGCATATTCTGCAATAACTCTTTTGTTTTCGTCCGATAGGTTTTGCGATGGAAGTATCGCTAAGCTGTCACCTGAATGTACTCCTGCTGGCTCAACATGCTCAATATATGTTGGAATAAACGCCTCTACCCCATCTGAAATAAGGTCAATTTCACCCTCTAATCCTTGCACAAATTGATCAATTAAAATAGGATAAATCATATTTGTGCTTTCTGACAGAAGAGTTGTTAGAGTCTCTTCATTGTGAACGACAACCATACCTTTTCCACCGATAACGTATGATGGTCTTAACAAAATAGGATAGCCAATTTCGTTAGCACCATTTATCGCCTCTTGCGCATGATTTGCCGTTAACCCTACAGCATGAGGAATCGAAAGTTCGTCTAATAATTGATAAAATTTATCCCGATCCTCTAGCCAATCTAACGTTTCAGTATCTGTACCTAATAAAGGAACACCAGCAGACTCTAATTTTTCAGCAAGATTTATCGCTGTTTGCCCACCGTATTGAACGATAACGGAATCAATCTTTTCAGATTCAACAATATTTAAAACATGTTCAAGCGTAATCGGTTCAAAATATAACCGGTCAGCTGTTTCAAAATCAGTACTTACAGTTTCCGGATTGTTATTTATCATGATTGCTTCAAAGCCAAGCTGTTTTAAAGCCTTTATCCCATGAACAGCGCTATAGTCAAATTCGATTCCTTGACCAATCCGAATTGGTCCCGATCCGATAATAAGAATCTTTTTCTTAGTCGATGACTCCGGCTGTTCATTTTCTCCAAAGTAAGTTGAATAAAAATAATTTGTCCGTGCTTCAAACTCTGCTGCACAAGTATCTACATATTTATATGAAGCTTTAATTTGAAACGACTTTCTTAACTCTCTTACTTCTAATTCATCCACATTAAGCAATGTCGCAATCGTACGATCTGAAAATCCCTTTTCTTTAAGCGTTGCAAGGAAGTTTGGTTCCATTGTTGTTAAGTCCTTTTGATTCAATTGTTTTTCAAGTTCAACAATGTGCTTAAAGCAAGAAAGAAAATAATGATCCATTTTTGTCAAACGATGAATTTCTTCAATAGCAAAATCGCGTCGAATTAATTCCATTACAGCAAAAAAACGACGGTCGTCTGTTTTAATCATTAAATCTACTAAATCTTCAGTTGACATTTTTTCAAGCTCTGGTAAATGAGTTCCAATATTATCGAGTTCAAGAGAATCACAAGCCTTCTGCAAGGCAGCCTCTAAATTTCTCTCGATTGCCATAACTTCACCAGTTGCTTTCATTTTTGTTCCAAGCTTACGATCCGCTTTGTTAAACTTGTCAAATGGCCATCTTGGAAATTTAACGACAACATAATCAAGAGCAGGTTCAAAGCTAGCGTACGTACTCATCGTTAATGGGTTTTTCAGTTCTTCTAACGTGTAGCCGACAGCTAATTTAGCAGCGATTTTTGCAATTGGATAACCAGTAGCCTTTGATGCTAGAGCAGACGATCTGCTGACCCGTGGATTTACTTCAATGACATAATACTGCTTGCTTAACGGATCTAAAGCAAGTTGAATGTTACATCCACCGACCACACCAAGTGCTGAAACAATTTTCACTGCTGCACTTCTTAACATATGGTAATCTTGGTCTGTCAATGTTTGCGATGGAGCGACAACGATAGAATCTCCTGTATGAACACCTACTGGATCAATATTCTCCATATTACATACAGCGATACATGTCCCTTTATGGTCACGTATCATTTCATATTCGACTTCTTTAAAGCCGGCAATGCTCTTTTCGATTAAGCATTGTGTAATCGGACTTGCTTGTAGGCCACTTTTCACAAGCTTAACAAACTCATCTTTATTAGCTGCGATTCCGCCACCTTTGCCACCAAGTGTATAGGCAGGACGAATAATAATTGGAAAGCCTATTTTACTTGAAAAGTCGAGTGCCTCATCTAATGTCGTAACGATCGCACTTTCAGGAATTGGTTCATTTAAATCATACATCAATTGTCTGAACTCGTTACGGTCTTCTCCTTTACGAATTGATTCAATCGATGTACCTAGTAATTGCACATTATATTTCTCTAACACACCCGCTTCATGAAGCTCCATTGCGAGGTTAAGTCCTGTTTGCCCACCTAGAGATGCAAGCAATCCATCTGGTCTTTCCTTTTCAATAATTTTAGTTAAGCTTTCAATTGTTAGTGGTTCAAAATAGAGGACATCTGAAAATTCTTCATCAGTCATAATTGTAGCAGGATTGTTATTTACTAATACAACTTGATAGCCTTCTTCCTTTAAGGCTAAACAACCTTGTGTACCAGCATAATCGAATTCTGCAGCCTGCCCAATAATAATTGGACCTGAACCGATTACAACGATTTTCTTAATTGATTGGTTTTTAGACATAAAGTATATCTCCTTTTGCAGTTGTAACTAGATCTAAAAATTCATCAAATATCCATTCACTATCAGATGGACCTGGATGTGCTTCTGGATGAAATTGAGCCGTTACGATTGGTAATGTAGGATGTGTAAGCCCTTCTATAGACTCATCATTTATATGATAAAAGCGGACTGTTAAATCCGTTTCTTTTAAACTGTCACCAATAACAACATAGCTGTGATTTTGCGATGTCATAAATACTTTTTTTGTTTTCTCATCAAATACAGGCTGGTTTGCACCACGATGACCGAAAAGCAGCTTTTTCGTTTTTGCTCCAAAGGATAGGGCAATCAACTGATGTCCTAGACATATCCCTAATGTTGGATAAGAAGAAACAATTTGTTTAATCGTAGAGAAATAATCTGATAGCTTTTCTGGATCCCCTGGTCCATTCGATAAGAGGACACCATCTGGCTTCATATCCTTTATTTTATCGATCATTTTAAATGGGACTGTCGTTACTTTACAACCACGTTCTACTAATGCCGTGACAATTGATTTTTTGTAACCAAAATCTATTAATGCAATATGCGTATTTCCTTCACCATACGTTTCCATTGATGTTGATGTTACTTCAAAAACACCATCCTCAAAAATTGCACATGGATGCTCTTCCATATTTGCACTCATGGAAATGGTTGCTGCCATTGAGCCTTGATGGCGAATTTTTTTAACAACTGAACGTGTATCTATATGGTAGATGATCGGTATATTCCACTTTTGCAAGTAATCCTTAATACTGTGCTTTGCTTCATAATGAGAATAATTTTTTGTGCATTCATACATTACCACTGCCTTAACTTGTGGCTTCTTACTCTCGTCATCACTAAAATTAATCCCGTAGTTACCAATTAAAGGATAAGTAAATACTACAATTTGATTTTTATATGATGGATCAGTTAAAACTTCCTGATACCCCGTCATTCCAGTAAAGAAAACAATTTCGCCGTTTATATCCTCTGGTGATCCGTTCTCTAATTCACCAGCATATACTGAACCATCCTCAAGATGGAGATATCCTTTCATCTGTTTACACCTCGTTTGTCTATTGTTCCTTTTGTTAGTAGACCGGCTATTTACACCATACTACTATTGTATTGGATAAATATTAGAAGTTGAGTATTTTTATTCAACGTTTTGTTTAAAAAATGCTCAACCTTATTGAGCAGTTACGGATTGATTTACAGCTGCAAAAGTTTTTGCAATAATCTCAACAGCCAAATCTAACTCTTCAACGGAAACATTTAATGGTGGCAGAAGACGAATGACCTCAGGACCTGCACCGATCGTTAGAAGGTTATTTTCTCTTAATTGATCAATCAATGAGCTAGTTTGTTCATTACATTCAATTCCAATTAGTAAGCCTTTTCCACGGATTTCATTTACAAAAGGATGTTCACCAATTTCTTGGTTTAATTTACTTATTAAATACTTAGTTTTTTCTTCAACACTAGCTAAAAATTCCTTATTAAAGATTTTTGTTAAAGTTGCTTTTGCAGATGCCATTGCTATCGGATTTCCTCCAAACGTAGAGCCATGACTTCCTGCTTGAAACGATTTAATTAACTCTTTCTTACCAATCATTGCACCAACAGGTAAACCACTTCCAAGACCTTTGGCAGATGTTACGATATCAGGAGAAAGATTAAAATGTTGGTAAGCAAATGGTTTTCCGGTTCTTCCAATTCCAGTTTGAACTTCATCAATAATTAAAAGAGCTCCAATTCGGTCACATGTTTCCTTTATCTTTTCAATGAAAACGTTATGTGCCGGTATAACTCCACCTTCACCTTGGACTACCTCCAGCATAATTGCTGCTACATCGTCCTGTAACTCATCAAGCGGTTCAAGCTGATTGTATGGTAAATAGGTAAACGTTTCTAGTAATGGACCAAAGCCATTATGAATTTTTTCTTGACCTGTAGCTGACATTGTAGCAAAGGTTCTTCCATGGAACGACTTGAGAAAAGTTACGATTTTTGTTTTACCAGTATGCTTTCTTGCAAGTTTAATTGCAGCCTCATTTGCTTCTGCACCACTATTACAAAAGAACACTGCCTCTCCATCACTATTTTCAACGAGAAGCTTTGCAACTTCCTCTTGTATAGGCTGGTGAAACATATTTGATAAATGCCAATATTTTGACAATTGTTCTTTTACTGAATCTAAAACATCTTCATTTGCATGCCCAAGATTACAAACGGCAATCCCCGAAACAAAATCTAAATACTTTTTATCGTTAACGTCTGTTACCCATGAACCTTTTGCTTCTTTAACTGTGACGTTCCATTTAGCATAAGTAGGAAATAAATAACTCATGTTTGGGAAACCTCCATTCCTTTTACAATTTTCGTTCCTGTAAAACATCCATTTTCGATTATTGCTCGTTGGCCACTTGCAATAATAACCTCTTGACACTTATCTGAAAGTGTTGATAATGCAGATTGCACCTTTGGAATCATTCCACCTGTGATCACTTCCTCAGCAATAAGAGAATTGATTTCAGATGGTGTAATCTCAGCAATCACTTGTTTGTTCTCATTTAAAATTCCCGGTACATCTGTAACAAATAGAAATTTTTCTGCACCAACAGCATTAGCGATTGCCGCAGCAGCCAAATCAGCATTAACATTAAGGGTTTCATTCGTCACAGTTCGTGCTAGCGGAGCAACTACAGGTATATACCCATTTTCCATTAATAATGAAACAGCTTCAGTATGGACATTTGTTACTTTGCCGACTAACCCTAAATTTTCCTTATCTAAATATTCGGCTTGTAATAGCCTTCCATCACTTCCGGAAAGACCTATCGCATTTAGTCCTTTTTGTTGCAGTAAGTTTGTTAGAAGCTTATTAATTTTACCCGCTAGAACCATCTCAGCAATTTCCAATACTTCTGCAGTTGTTTTTCGCTGCCCATTAAAAAACTCTGTCTCAATTTTTAAAGCTTTTAACATGTTTGTTATATCTGGGCCGCCACCGTGAACGATCATGACATTCCAGTTATTTTCCATCAATGCTTGTAAACTTTGAAAAAATGATTCTGACAACTGATGTACTGTACTTCCGCCACATTTTAATACAACTGTTTTAGACATTTTAATCCCCTCATGTTCGATAGCTTGCGTTAATTTTCACGTAATCATATGTTAAATCACAGCCCCATGCCTTACCGGTTTCCTCGCCTACCCCTAAATTCACTAGGATTTTCACTTGGTCTCTTTTTAAATATTCTGCTGCGACCTCCTCTGAGAAAGGCTGTGGACTATTATTCGTAAATAAACAAAGATCCTCTAAGAAAATATCAATTTTTTCAGGTTCTACAGCAGCTTCACTATAGCCAACTGCACAAATGATTCTTCCCCAGTTAGCATCCGCTCCATAAACAGCTGTTTTTACAAGACTTGAGCCAACAATTTTCTTCGCGACAACATTTGCCTCTTGTTTCGTTTTCGCTCCCGTTACCTCTACCTCAATTAGCTTTGTTGCACCTTCACCATCTTTTGCAATTTGCTTTGCCAATTCCTCACTAACTGCTTGAAATGCCGACTTAAAAGCTTCCCATTCTGGGTGGTTTTTCGTTAATGGTTCATTATCAGCTAAACCGTTAGCCATAACTACAACCATATCATTTGTAGAAGTATCACCATCAACCGTGATTTGATTATACGTCTTATCTGTTGTTTCACTTAATAGTGATTGTAACGATTCCGAATCAATTTTTGCGTCTGTTGTAACAAAAGCAAGCATCGTTGCCATGTTTGGATGAATCATCCCTGAACCCTTAGCTGCCCCACCAATCGTTACCTTTTTCCCATCAATCATAACTTCATAGCATGAAGCTTTCATAACTAAATCTGTCGTTAAAATGGCTTGTTGGAAGTCGATTGCAGCTTCCTCTGTTGCTTCAGGCTTTAATAAATCAATGCCATTTCGAATTTTATCCATTTTTAGAAACTCCCCGATGACACCAGTTGAAGCAACTGCTACATAGTGTTTTTCTATTTGGAGGATATTTGCGCTTCGCTCACGCATTTCGTAGGCATCCTTTAAGCCTTGTTCACCTGTACATGCATTCGCATTTGCGCTATTAACAACAATCGCCTGTAGCATGCCTTCCTTTGCAATACTTTCTTGAGTTACGATTAATGGTGCTGCTTGAAAATGACTTTGTGTATATACAGCTGCACAATTGGCAGGTACTTCACTAAAGATGACACCTAAATCATTTTTGGAATATCTTAAGCCAGCATGTACACCATCTGCTGAAAATCCCTTTGGTGTAATAACTGATCCATTTTCAATTTTTGTAATTGTAGAGGTTTCCTTCGTTTGTAACACTGCTTTTTCCTCCCTGGTTGTCATTATGGATATATCGGTGCTGAATAAAGCCCTGTTGTTTCTTCAAAACCGTTCATAATATTGAAGTTTTGAACTGCTTGACCGGCAGCACCCTTCATTAAATTATCAATTACAGATACGATTGTTACTCTTCCTGTTCGTTCATCAATTTTCAATCCAATGTCGCAAAAATTAGAGCCATAAACTTCCTTTGTTGCTGGAAATTCATTTTGCTTGCGAATTCGTACGAATGGTGAATGCTGATAATAATCTTTATATAAATCTAGCAATTGTTCGGTTGTATATGAATCTGTTAAACTCGCATATATTGTCGCCATTATTCCACGTGTCATTGGAATCAAATGTGTATTGAATGAAATATATGTGATTTTTTCGTTTAAATTATGAAGCATTTGTTCAATTTCTGGGATATGCTGATGCTCATGTACTTTATAGATTTTCACATTTTCATTTACTTCAGAATAATGTGTCGCATGTGATGCATTTCTACCTGCACCAGATACTCCTGTTTTAGCATCAACAATAATCGATTGTTCATTGACTAGCCCTTTTTCCACAATAGGTGCTAACCCTAAAATTGTTGCAGTCGGAAAACACCCTGGATTTGCAAGAAATTGTGCTTCTTTAATAACCTGTTTATTTAATTCAGAAAGCCCATAAACAGCCTTTGCTAAAAGTTCTTCCTCTGCAGATGGTCGTTTATACCATTTTTCATATTCATTACGGTCTTTTAACCTTAAATCCCCTGATAAATCTATGATTTTTACATTTGATTCAGTAAATTGAGGTGATAAGCTCCTAGAAACACCAGGTGGGGTAGCAAGAAATAGTACCGTTATATTGTTTTTAATTTCTTCAACATCAATTTTCCTTAATGTATGGTCGCTTAATTCTGTTAAATGTGGAAACGAATGAATATATGGGACATCCATTTCTGAGGATGAATACAATATACACTCTTCCACAAATGGATGGTTTGATAATATACGATATAATTCAACTCCACCATATCCAGTAGCCCCGATAATTCCTACTTTCACTAAATCACCTTCTCAAGTTATCTTCGTTTTCTAAATTATTTCTCAATTATAAATATGTATAAAAATAAAATCAAGTGTATAAATAATATTTTTATTCATTTTTCAAAAAAATCGTTAAATGCTAAGGATCTCATTAGCTCCCGATACTTATTTTCGAACTTATTTATATGCAATCAATTGTATAAAATGGATGATTTTTTTTAAAAGAATGGAATGAACCGAAGAATGTAATCGCTTAACTAATTGTTTATAAAGAATTTTAAACTAGGCACTTTATATA
>NZ_CADEPK010000251.1 GCF_902829255.1 Metabacillus niabensis
AAACTACACATATAATTATTAAATTTGGTTATACTATGAAAATCAAAAAAAGACTTTCGGATATCACTTCAAGCGATACTAAAGATACTAGCCTCAACCAATGAAAGGATTGTCATTAATATGAATGTAAAGATTAACTTTGATTCAAGCTGGCAGGAAGAATTTTTCACAAAGTTAAATAGTGATGGACCTTGGGCAAACTGGGACCTTTATAAGCTAGCATATGAGGTCCAACAACAAACAGTTGTCCCTTCATTTACTGGCTTGCAGGCACCAAAGCATCTACCGAATTTTACACCTTTACCACATCAATTAGAGGTAGCACAAAGAGTAGTGGAAAAAATGAACGGAAAAGCTATTCTAGCAGATGAAGTTGGTTTAGGTAAAACAATTGAAGCAGGATTAATTTTAAAAGAATATATGATTCGTGGACTTGTCAAAAAAGTACTAATTTTAGTTCCAGCATCACTTGTTTCCCAATGGGCAAAAGAACTGAATGAAAAATTTTTCATCCCTGCTGTTGAACAAAAAAAGAGCTATGTATGGGAATCATGTGATGTCGTTGTTTCATCGATTGATACAGCAAAGCGCAGTCCTCATCGTGAAATTGTTACAGAACAACCATATGATTTAATTATTATTGATGAGGCACATAAGTTAAAAAATAATAAAACCAAAAACTATGAATTTGTACAAAATTTAAAAAAGAAATATTGCTTACTTTTAACAGCAACACCTGTCCAGAATAGAATTGAAGAAATTTTCAACCTTGTTTCACTCTTAAAGCCTGGGCATTTAGGAAATGAGTCTTACTTTAGTGAAGCATTCTCAGCAAAAGAACGCTCTCTTGAAGACCATGAACACTTACGAGAGCTTATCGACAAGGTCATGATTCGAAACCGCCGCGGAGATACTGGTATCGATTGGCCAAAACGACATGTTGAAACCGTCCCTATTCAATTCTCAGAGACTGAACAACGATTATATGACACCATTACATCATTGCGTCATTCTAACCAATTTTCAGCTTTTGCCTTTTCAATTATGACTCTTCAGCGTGAGGCATGCAGCAGCCGTGAAGCTGTCTATATGACATTGAAGAAAATGCTTGATCGCTCTGAAGAAGCTGAAAATGTCTTACCGAATGATGTAATAAAAAATATAATGGTCGCAATTGACGGTGTCACCCAAAATTCAAAAGCCCTTAAAGTTGTTGAACTAATAAAAAAAATAAATGATAAAGTTATAATCTTTACCGAATATCGAGCAACACAATTTTATTTACAATGGTTTTTGAAACAGAACGGAATAACTTCTGTACCGTTTCGTGGAGGTTTCAAACGCGGCAAAAAGGATTGGATGAAAGATTTATTTAAAAATCAAGTCCAGGTGTTAATAGCTACAGAGGCAGGTGGTGAAGGGATAAATTTACAGTTCTGTCACCATATCATAAATTACGATCTCCCATGGAACCCAATGAGACTCGAACAAAGAATTGGACGTATACACCGTTTAGGTCAAGAACATGACGTACACATTTACAATATGGCAACGAAGAATACTGTAGAAG
>NZ_CADEPK010000252.1 GCF_902829255.1 Metabacillus niabensis
ATCTTTATCCGTATATTGATAATCTTTAGGATTAATAGGTGTAAATCCTTCAGGTGTATAGAAACGTAATAAATCTTGGTTAACGATTTTATCGGACATCTGAAGCTTCATTTCTGTAATTTCTTCATATTGCTCAATTTCTTTTGTTTTCTCTAGTTTTTCTCCTGTGTTTGTATCGTAATACTTTCCGTTCAACCCTGTAACATTCTCAGTAATAAAATCACCGTTTCTGAATGGTACGACAGTTTGATGCTCAGGTGAGAATAAATCAGTACCTAATTGAACATATCCTTTTGTATCAATTCCTAATAAATGCATAACAGTAGGCATTAAATCGATTTGTCCACCATATTGGTGCATTGTTCCACCCTCTACACCCGGGATATGAATAAATAATGGTACCCGTTGTAATTGTGCATTTTCAAAGTTGTCTACTTCTTTATTTAACACTTTAGACATCGCAGCTTTATGATTTTCAGAAATACCATAGTGGTCTCCATACATAATAATCATTGAGTTATCATAAAGTCCAGACTCTTTTAAATCATTAAAGAATTGTTCTAATGCTTCGTCTAAATAACGTGCAGTTTGGAAATAATTATCAACAGACTCATCACCAGTAGTATGCGGCTCGATCGTTGCTAAGCTTTGATCGAGTGGATATGGAAAATGGTTTGTAACTGTGATGAATTTTGAATAAAATGGCTGTTTTAATGATTTAAGCATTGGAATTGATTGCTCAAAAAATGGTTTATCTAATAAGCCGTAATTCACCACTTGATCGTCTTCCGCATCATAATAGCTTAAGTCATAAAAATGATCGAAACCTAAAGATTTATAAATTTCATTTCTGTTCCAGAACGTCTTAGTATTACCGTGAAATACTGCAGATGTGTACCCTTGTTGACCTAATATCGCAGGTGCTGCTTGATACGTATTGCGACCTTTTGTAGAGAAAGCTGCCCCTTGTGGCAATCCAAATAAAGAGTTCTCTAACATAAACTCAGCATCCGCTGTTTTCCCCTGACCTGTTTGGTGGAAAAAGTTATCAAAATAGAATGTGTTTTTATCCTTTGCTAAAGAATTTAGGAATGGCGTTACTTCTTCACCATGTAATTTATAATTAATAATAAAGTTTTGTAGTGATTCTAAATGAATATAAATAACGTTTTTACCTTTTGCTACACCAAAAAGATTTGGATCAGGCTCTGCATATATTGCATTAGTATAGTTCGTTACCTCAGTAATATCATTTGAATCGGCCATCGCACGTTGTGCAGAATCGCCAGTACTCTTAATTGCATCATAAATCGTGAAATTATACATACCTAAATATTTAACAATATAGTTTCTGTCAAAGGTTCTTGTTAATAACTGTGGTCGGTCTGTTTCAGCTAAGCTTAAATTTACCGCAAAAATCGCAACAGCTGCACTAAATACGATAAAAACAGTTCGTTTTTTTACTTTAGTTGTTTCAGGTTTTACGGCCTTCGTTAAAACAAGAAGTAATAAAATAATCGTATCTAGGAAATATAATATATCGTATGGGCTTAATA
>NZ_CADEPK010000253.1 GCF_902829255.1 Metabacillus niabensis
CGTCTGAAGTTCGTCAAATGTTTTTGGATTTCTTTAAGGAGAAGGGACATGCAGTTGAACCTAGTGCTTCACTAGTCCCACATGAGGATCCTACTTTACTTTGGATTAATAGTGGTGTAGCAACATTAAAAAAGTATTTTGATGGACGGGTTATTCCAGCAAATCCAAGAATTTGTAATGCACAAAAATCCATTCGTACAAATGATATTGAAAATGTAGGAAAAACAGCAAGACATCATACTTTTTTTGAAATGCTAGGTAACTTTTCAATTGGAGACTATTTTAAAGTTGAGGCCATTGAATGGGCATGGGAGTTTTTAACAAGTGAAAAATGGATTGGATTTGATGCCGATAAGTTATCTGTAACAATCCATCCTGAAGATCAGGAAGCATTTGAATTATGGCATAAAAAAATCGGAATACCAGAAGAAAGAATTATTCGCTTAGAGGGGAATTTTTGGGATATTGGTGAAGGACCTAGTGGACCAAACACAGAAATTTTCTATGATCGTGGCGAAGAATATGGAAATGATCCAGAAGATCCTGAATTATATCCTGGCGGAGAAAACGATCGTTATTTAGAGGTATGGAACCTAGTTTTCTCTCAATTTAATCATAATCCCGATGGTACATACACACCTTTACCGAAGAAAAACATCGATACAGGAATGGGACTAGAGCGTATGGTTTCAATCATTCAAAATGTTGAAACAAATTTTGATACAGATTTATTCATCCCAATTATTCGCGCCACTGAACAAATTTCAAATGAAAAATATGGTGAAGATAAAGAAAAGGATGTTTCGTTTAAAGTTATCGCAGACCATGTGCGTACTGTTAGCTTTGCAATTAGTGATGGCGCCCTTCCGTCGAATGAAGGACGAGGATATGTACTAAGAAGGCTACTGAGAAGAGCTGTACGTTTTGCGAAAAAGATTAATATTAATCGTCCGTTTATGAATGAACTTGTCCCAGTTGTTGCTGAGATTATGGTTGACTTTTACCCAGAAGTAAAAGCAAAAACGGATTTCATTCAAAAAGTAATTAAAAACGAGGAAGAGCGCTTTCATGAAACATTAAATGAAGGTTTGACAATTTTAAGTCAAGTAATAAAGGAACAAAAAGCTAAAGGTAGCGACATAATACCTGGTGAAGATGTGTTCCGCTTGTATGATACTTATGGTTTTCCAGTTGAATTAACTGAGGAATACGCAGAAGAAGAAGACATGAAAATCGACCACGATGGATTTGAACAAGAGATGGAAGGGCAGCGGGAACGTGCACGTGCAGCAATTCAAAAAGTCGACTCAATGCAAGTTCAAGGTGGCGTCCTTGGTGAAATAAAGGTAGAGAGTGAATTTGTAGGATATAATCAATTAGCTGTCGAAAATGCTTCTGTTTTAGTAATCGTTAAAGATGGAGAGACAATTACCGAAGCTAAACAAGGTGAAGAGGTTCAATTAATTCTTGACAAAACTCCATTTTATGCTGAAAGTGGTGGACAAATTGCTGATGTCGGAACAATGGGGAATGAGCAAGTCGAATTAAAGGTAAAGGATGTACAAAAAGCACCAAACGGACAAAATCTGCATAACGTCATTATTGAAAGCGGGTCTCTTAAACAAAATGATGTTGTACACGCGATTGTCTCAGAAGAAAATCGAAGTGGAATCGTAAAAAATCATACTGCAACCCACTTATTACATCAGGCGTTGAAGGATGTTTTAGGTAATCATGTTAATCAAGCTGGATCATTGGTAACGTCAGAAAGACTGCGTTTTGATTTCTCTCATTTTGGACAGGTAAGCCAAGATGAATTAACGCAAATAGAACAAATCGTGAATGAACAAATTTGGAAAAGCATTGCAGTAAACATTGATTATAAATCATTAACAGAGGCCAAGGAAATGGGAGCTATGGCACTCTTTGGTGAAAAATATGGCGATATTGTCCGTGTTGTCCAAGTTGGTGATTACAGCCTTGAATTATGTGGTGGTTGCCATGTCGATAATACAGCAACAATTGGTTTGTTTAAAATTGTATCTGAAACAGGGATTGGTGCAGGAACTAGACGAATTGAAGCTGTAACTGGAAAATCTGCATACCAACTAATAAACGGTCAATTAGAAAAGCTACAAGATGCGGCGCAATTATTAAAAACAAATCCAAAAGATATCGTCACTAGAATTGAAGGTCTATTATCTGATTATCGTGAACTTCAACGTGAGAATGAATCATTAACAGCAAAACTAGGCAATCTTGAAGCGAATAGTATTGTTGATAAAGCTACGACAATTAATGGAGTTACGGTTCTTTCAACAATTGTTCATGCAAAAGATATGAATAGTTTACGTGGGATGATGGATGATTTAAAATCGAAATTACAATCAGCGATCGTTGTATTAGGTGCAACTGAGGATGGGAAAGTAAATCTTGTTGCTGGGGTGACGAAGGATTTAGTTGATAAAGGCTATCATGCAGGGAAATTAATTAAAGAAGTCGCAGAAAAATGTGGAGGAAAAGGCGGCGGTCGTCCAGAAATGGCTCAAGCTGGGGCAAAAAATCCAGAAAAATTAGCAGAAGCACTGAAGTATGTCGAAGAATGGGTTCAATCCGTTTTATAATTATAAAAAGTAGTGTAAAATGTAGGTAAGATTGGACAAAGTAGGTAGATTCCTATGTTGAATCTAAGAAAGAGGTGCAAATGATGAGTTCATTTGATAAAACGATGAAATTTAATTTCTCTGATGATTCGGTCGAAACAAATGTAAATGAAGTGCTTTATACCGTTTACGACGCTTTACAGGAAAAAGGTTATAATCCAATTAATCAAATCGTAGGCTACTTGCTTTCTGGTGATCCTGCATATATTCCTCGCCATCGTGATGCTAGAAATTTAATTCGTAAGCTAGAAAGAGATGAATTAATTGAGGAATTAGTTAAATCTTATTTACAAAATCAAAATGGATTAAATTCAAAGCATGCTAAATAATAATAGATGATCGCCAAATTTGGCGAGTAGGTGAAGAGGCTGTTAAAATTATTATTGATTTTCGCGTTTTGATTTACACCTATTTTTTGAATTGAAAGGATAGTCATGAGGATATTAGGATTGGACTTAGGATCAAAGACACTTGGGGTAGCTATTAGCGATGAACTCGGATGGACTGCACAAGGGGTTGAAACGATTAAAATAAATGAAGAAAGCCGAGACTATAATATGGGGCGGCTTTCTGAAATTGTTAAAGAATACGGCGTTGAGAAAGTGGTTCTTGGAATGCCTAAAAATATGAATGGTACAATTGGACCAAGAGCAGAAGCTAGTCAACAATTTGCTCAAATTTTACAAAAAAAGTTTGATTTGCCCGTTATTTTATGGGATGAAAGACTTACTACAATGGCGGCTGAGAGGATGTTAATTTCGGCAGATGTTAGTCGTAAAAAGCGGAAGCAAGTCATTGATAAAATGGCGGCAGTTATGATTTTACAAAGTTATTTGGATAGTTTAAACTAAAGCCCTGCTATAAAAGAAGTTAGACTTTTCTTTCGAATGAAATGCAAAAACGATTAGAAATCGTCTGATAATAAAGTAGCGGTTATACTAATAATGAGGTGACCATTAATGGAACATGGAGAAAAACAAATTACAGTAATTGATGAAAATGGAAATGAACAATTATGTGAAGTATTGTTTACGTTTGAGTCAGAAGAATTTAAAAAATCATATGTCTTATATTATCC
>NZ_CADEPK010000254.1 GCF_902829255.1 Metabacillus niabensis
CTTTTCATGGAGCGCAAAAACTCTCTTCCCTTTAGCTGTAAGTTTAAAATAAATTTCTTTTTTATTATCTGCCAATTGAAACCTATTGATTAGCTCATCTTTCGTTAATTTCCGCGTAATTTTAGTGATATTAGCCTTTGATAAATTCATTTTCGAAGCAATCCCTATATTATTTATAGGTTCATTATGGCCGATACACTCGATTACATGGAGACTGCTCATATTACTAGGTAATAGTTCTAATTGATTTCGTTCCTGCTCGTCAAGATAATGAAGAAATGTTTGGGAGACTGAATCAGCTTTTTGTTCATTAAGATGTATTAATTGCAAATAACTTTCGTAAATCATCTGTTTTGTTAACTGAGGCATGTAAATCCCTTCCCTTTCAAAAACGTAATATATTGTTTACTAGTAAACAATATATTACACAATTTAATACTAATATGTCAAATATAGGTTTGAATCGAATCTTTATAAAAGACTATTATTCATTTTTAAAGGAAATAACCTTTCATAACATGTTATTACAATTAATGTTTACCAGTAAACAATATTAAATTGTTTATTTGTGTTAAAAGAGCTATGATTAAGGTTCTTTTTTTAAAATGATGACAAAAATAAAAAAATAGCCCTAAAAAAGCGGCTACTTGTAAAAACATTTATTCAAATTATGATAAGTCTTTCGTATTAAGTTACCTACTTGGCAGTAATTCGTTCACCACAATACTATTTATTGCATTGATATATGCCAATGCGCTAGCTTTCATAATATCCGTGTCTGTTGCTTTTGCTATATATTTTTCTCCTTTAAATTCAACTTGAATCTTCACTTTTCCTAATGCTTCTTTCCCTCTTGATATGCTGCTGATATTGTATTCGATCAATTTAATATCTAACCCGCTTATCTCTGTTATTGCCGTATACAAAGCATCAATTGGGCCGGAACCTACTGCACTATTTTTTACTATTTGGTCTGCTTTTTTCAATTTCACACTCGCCGATGGAAAGATTGGATTACTAATCACTTGTAAATCAACAAGTTCATAAAAGTTATCACTATAATAAGGTATATCTTCATTTTGGATATTATTTTTTGTATAATAACTCTCAACGATGACATATAAATCATGATTATATATTTCTTTTTTTACATCTGCTAATTCAAGGAAGTTATCAAATATTCCTTCAAACTGATCTGAGGTGAACTGGTTGAACCCTAATTTTTCGAGTGCATTTTTCACCGCATGACGACCTGAACGAGCGGTTAGTACAAGTTCCATATCATCAAGACCTACTTCAGTTGGGTTGATAATTTCATAAGCACTTCTTGATTTTAGTAAGCCATCCTGATGAATACCTGATGAATGAGCAAATGCATTTTCTCCTGTGATTGCTTTATTCACTTGTACATCAAGCCCCATAAAATTGCTAACGAGCCTCGACGTATTCATAATTTCCTTTGTATTAATATTTGTATATGCCCCATAAATCGATGGACGTGTATTTATTGCCATCACAACCTCTTCTAATGCGGCATTACCTGCACGTTCACCGATTCCATTAATTGTACATTCAACTTTGTCGGCCCCATTTTTAATGGCAGCTAACGTATTTGCAGTTGCCATCCCTAGATCATTATGACAATGGACGCTTAAAAGTACATGTTCATTTAAATTTTTCAAGCGCTCATTTATTTTTCGGATTAGTTCACCAAACTCTTCTGGCTCTGCATAGCCTACCGTATCAGGCACATTAATGATCGTTGCACCTGCATGAACGACAGCTTCAATTGTTGACCATAAATATTCAAAATCAGACCGTGATGCATCTTCTGTTGAATATTGGACATTTGGTAGTAATGTTTTGGCGAATTTAACAGCCTCAACACCTATATCTAATATTTGGCTTTTCGTTTTTCCGAATTTTTTCTCTACATGGATGTCCGACGTACCTAGGACAATATGGATTAATGGGTTTTTGGCATATTTTACACTATTATAAACTGCTTCAATATCGGATTTAACTGCTCTGGCTAATGCCGTAATCATAACATCGTCTGTATTCCCTACATTCAAAGCAATCTCCTTTACAGCATTAAAATCACCAATTGAAGACGAAGGAAAGCCCGCTTCGATAACATCAACTTGTAGCTTCTTTAGTTGCTTTGCTACTTCTAATTTTTCATACATATTAAGCTTTGCCCCTGGAACTTGCTCACCATCTCGTAATGTCGTATCAAACACCCAAATTTTCCTTGTCATTGTTAAACCACTCCTTTGTTAAATAAAATATAAAAAAGCCTCGTCTCTACTAATTTAGAGACGAGGCTTTGCTCGCGGTACCACTCTAATTGATTAATCAACACATGATTAACCCACTCTTTTTCGGCAGCTATCACTACCTATCCTTATAACGGTAGAAAACCGATATCCCCTACTTAGTTAGATTCAGGGATTAGCTCTTGGATGAGTTCAAAGGAAATAACTACCGATTCTCACCAACCATCGGCTCTCTGACAAGTTTATTTACCTTCTACTATTTCCAATCATTGCCTTTAGTCATTAATTTATAAAATAATATATCGATTATCATTCATGCTGTCAATCTTTTTTTGACTTTTTTGAATTTTCCAACATACATAAAATTTATATGCACTACCACCTTATAAAAGAATATGAAGGAACACAATATTTATCACTTATCCTCACCATGGTATTTGTTTACCATCGCGAAAGAACGCTCCTGAAGGTCCTTCGCGTCCAATTGTCGCTAACCATATGATGGACTCAGCAGCTTCCCTTGGAGTTTTTGGAGCAGATTGCCCTCCCATATCAGTCCTTACCCATCCTGGATCAACTGCATTTATTTTAATATCACCATTGACTTCAGCAGCAACTAATTGTGTTAATCCATTTAGAGCAAATTTAGATAGCTTATAGGCACCTACTCCAGGGTAGGACAATTCACTATTCGCTCCATATTCTGAGGATATATTGATAATTCTCCCATAGCCTTGTTTTTCCATTAGGGGAATAAAGGAACGGATGACATCGTAAACTCCAAAGAAATTAGTTGCCATTGTGTTCTCAAGAATAATAGGGTCCATAGCCAAAAGCTTTTCATTCTTATCTAAATAAACACCTGCATTATTAATCAATACGTCCAATCTTCCAAAATGCACATTTATTGTTGCCGCGGCTTGATGGATGCTTTCTTGATTAGTGACATCCATCTCGACAGACGAAACATCCAGATTTAATTCCTTTAGTTTTTCCGCAGCTTTTTTCCCCATTTCTAGATTACGGCTTGCCAAAATTACCTTAAAACCTTTCAAAGCCAATTGTTTCGCAAGCTCATTCCCAAGTCCTCGATTCCCGCCTGTTACAAGTGCAATTTGTTTATTATCTGATGACAATGTAACCCCTCCATTTTTGGTATGTTCTATCCTTATATAGAAAGCTGTTTTGAAGGACTATACATATAATTTCTTAGTGCAATCGTTATGAAGCTTACAATCAATGAGAGGAATCCTACTAATACGACATATTGTGTACCTATTCCTGATATAAATAATCCACCGATCGCTGTACCAATTGTTGTTCCTATATTGCAGGATGATAAAAATAATCCATTAGCAAAATCTGGTGCTTTTGGAGCTGAAGACATAATCCAATATTGATTGATATTTGCTCCTACCCCAGCTAAGATTCCCCATATGAAAGTAATGAAAAGCATCGGTGCAGAAAACGGACCAAATAGGAAAAATAGGACATAAATTGCTCCCAAAATAAAAGGAAAAGTGACTACTGTCTTTCCTGCATTCTTCGTAAGCAACCTCCCTGCCACAATGTTTCCAATCATATTAGCTCCCCCGAATACAATTAACATAATTGTAATCGCATTTGTAGACATCGTCGTAACAGTTTTCAGATACTCTGCAAAATAACTATAAACACCGAATATTGCCGAGTTAAGGAAAATAACCGCTATAATGGACTGCCATGTAATGATTTTTTTTAATACGGATAATTGTACACCATATGATAATCTTTCCTTAACAGGCATTGACGGAACAAAAAGTAATGTCGCAATGAATGCTATCGCATTTACAACAGCAAAGAATACCATTGCCATTTGTAAGGACGTTGTACTGGCTATAAAGCTTGCAATCGGTACACCAATAACCATCCCAGCTGATACGCCTATAAACACTTTTGAAACAGCTTTTGGTGCTTCTTCTTTACTAACTGAGTCAGCAGCTACTGAAAAAGCCAAAGAACAATATATTGGATGAAAAAGGGCTGGTATTACACGAGCTATTAATGCAACGGTAAAATTAGTTGTATAGATCGATATAATGTTTGCTAGAACGAAAGTACCAAGTACGAGTAACATCACCTTCTTCCGATTTATCCTTGAAAACAATAGAGGCATAGTTGGACCAGATACTGCTACAACAAGGGCAAAAAGACTGACGAGCAATCCTGCCTTTGAAACACTGACCTCAAAATGGTCAGCGAGGGAAGGCAGTATACCAATAACCCCCATTTCAGTATTAATAATTCCGAAAACACCGATTGTTAAAATAAATATAAGTAGCTTGCTTTGTTTTGCCAATACATCTACCTCCAAATTAATCCTTTTATATAAATACAAAGAATTAAAAAATTGCCTCTAAAAGTGATTAGGCAATCTTAACTCATAATAGTTGTGTTTGTAGGTGATTCATTGTTTCCTATCTAATCCAACCATTTCGCGTGAGCCGCAATAACTAATTTTGCACCTTCTTCGGCCAGTTTTTTCGTTGTCGCCTCACCAATTCCACTTGAGGCCCCCATCATGACAACAACTTTATGTTGTATAGTAGACCTATTTAATCCTTCCTTTCCCCCTGTTGTTTTCACCTTATGTTCATTATTCTAGCTGTGCATTTCCTACATTCCAAATACTTATATCTTATATCTAGATATGCTTGATAGGCATTTCTGAAACATATATACTAAAACATAATCAAGGAGGTGCGAGCGATGGAAGTAAGAGTTTTACGATATTTTCTTACTGTTGCAAGAGAAGGAAGCATTACTGGAGCGGCAGATTTTTTGCATGTCACACAGCCTACCTTGTCAAGGCAACTAAAAGATCTTGAACAAGAGTTAGGGAAAAAACTTTTTATACGAAGCAGTCATAGCATCGTTCTCACAGAAGAAGGAATGCACCTGAGAAAAAGAGCTGAAGAAATCATTGATATGGTTGATAAACTGGAAACAGAATTTCAATCCATGGAAGAGACAATAAGTGGTGATGTTTACATCGGTGGTGGGGAAACGGACGCCATGAAACAGATCGCACGAGTAGTAAAAAAGCTACAGTTAAATTATCCAAATATCCGATATCACCTCTATAGCGGAAATGAAGACGATGTAACGGAGCGACTTGACAAGGGGTTGCTTGACTTTGGGATATTAATTCAACCAGCTGATATATCAAAATACAATTATATCAATATCCCCGCAAAAGATGTTTGGGGCGTTGTGATGAGGAAAGACAGTCCACTTGCTCGCAAAAATACGATTCAAGCAACAGATTTATTAAATGTTCCCCTTATTTGTTCACGTCAAGTTATGAAACAGACATTTTCTAAAAATGAATTTGCCGATTGGTTTGGTGAGGATTTTGATAAATTAAACGTCGTCTCTACCTATAATCTTGCATATAATGCTGGCATTATGGTTGAAGAAGGCATTGGTTATGCCATTGTGCTAGATAAAATCGTAAATACGTCAAGTGATCGAAACCTTTGCTTTAGACCTCTAGATCCAAAACTTGAATCTGGCTTAAATCTTGTATGGAAGAAGCATCAGGTTTTTTCCTCTGCTGCTAATATG
>NZ_CADEPK010000255.1 GCF_902829255.1 Metabacillus niabensis
TATATAAATAATAGAATAGAATGCAAAACTTTTATATTTTCATTAGCAAAAAAGACTGCCAAAACATATATGACAGTCTTTAAAAGATTTTAATCATTTCCATTATATAGGCATTGTAATAAAGTGAATTTTAACATTCCATTATTAACATCAATCATAAAAAGATGTAGGAATTTTTCCAAATCGTCTTTTATGATATAAAAGTGGTTCTTTCATCTCTGACTGAATATCAATAATCTCTCCGATTAAAATTGTATGATCACCTGCATCAACTGTTTTAAATGTCTTACATTGTAATACACTTGAGACATCCTCAATAATCGGCAATTGATTATTAGATAATTTCCATTTACAATTTGCAAATCGATCGATACCTTTCGAGGCAAAAAGTGAACAAATATCACCTTGGTTTTCAGCAAGAATATGTACAGCAAATTTGTCTGTGCTAATAAACTCTTCATACGTAGAGACTCTCTTATCAATTGACCATAAAATAAGTAAAGGAGCAAGTGAAACAGATGCAAATGAATTCACAGTTAACCCAATTGGAGCGCCTTCCTTCGTAACAGTAGTTACAACTGTTACACCTGTAGGATAGTTTCCCATTACTTGTTTAAAAAGCTCACTATTTTTTCCCGTTTCCATTGAACCACACCTTTCTATTACTCATTGTTCAGTAGCCCGATATTTTGTTAGCTTCATAAGCTTTATTATACCATATGGAACAGCATGCACTTGTTCTATTTATATTCAATCATCATCATAAAAAGGCACAACTTTAACCGATGTTATGCCTTCATTATATAGGTTTAATAGTTATTAATGTTAATAGGCCATTTCTGGATCGTGATAATATTTAAATTCCAGTAAATTATTTGCTGGATCGATAAGGAAAAACGTAATATGCTCTTCTCTTTTCCCTGCAAAACGAATCATTTTTTCTTGAAAAAAAGGCAACTCCTGACTTATTGCTTCATTTAATACTTGATCAAATTCAGAACGTTCTAAAAAAGTGATCCCAAAATGACGTGGATACATTTTCGGTGAAGGATCAATCGAATTAGGGTTTAAATGACAAACGACTTGATCCCCATAAAAATTAAATGTAACTCTGTCATCATATCTTCTTGCAAGCTTACAGCCTAACTTTTCATAAAATTCCACTGTTTCATCAAGGTCCTTACAAGGAATCGCAAGGTGAAACACTTTATTTGTATCACGCATGATTTGTCTCCTCCTCAAGAATATGAAATGTATCTGAACGTAACCCTAGCCTAAGTGTTTCTAATGAAATGCAATCTGAAAATGCTATATTGGCAAGGTTAACATTTGAGCCAACCATCTTAATAAAAGCAGTTTGAAGCTTCTTATTTGGGGCTTCAAAAATAATAGATTGCAAGTCTAGTCCTGAGCAGATAATTCTATCAACTAACTCCAATCTAAGTTCCCCATTTGCTTGACATACACCACTAGTACCACTTTCTCTTGCTTCTGTTATCACTTTTGTTGCCCCAGCTTCCAAATCCTCAGTGATCCATTCAACCCAATTCATTGAATTATCTACTTCATCAACGATGCTGATTTTACTCCCTACCTCACTAAAAACGGTAAACTCCTTTGAAAACTCTCTTATATAGCTTGCTTTTTCTTTATTTGTTATAGCTAAAGTCCCATTGGAAATTTCCACATATTCGCATTGAAATCTTCTACAATAATCGTAATAATCAGCAATTTTTCCTTGGGATAGAAATTTTTCAAATAATGTTCCACCGAAGAAGTAGCGTATCCCATTCTCATTTAAACTTGCTATCTTTTCATCTAATTGACTCGAAATGACCGAGGTTCCCCATCCGAATTTCACAAAATCAATATATTGACGAGAGCTATGAACCGTATCCTGGAAAAGCTGAAATGGGATTCCATTATCAATTAATATAGTCAGCCCATGATTTCGAGGTTTTTCCTCTCTTTTCGGTAAATGTAAGCCTGTTTGGTTCATATAAAAAACCTCTCGATTGTTGGGATTTTTCCTGTCTTATTAACTTTCATGACAAACTCCCCTTTCAGTTCTTTAACACAATATTTCAAATCATCAGCGTTAAATTCTGGTTGGCTTGCGTCAAAAAATTTTTCAGCTACATGAGAGTTTATTATTCGTTCAACAACCTCTTTTTCATCCATCACATCATTACCTTCCAATATACCTTTCATATACTCGGCACAAGCCAAATCATCATCACCAGTAGGATGTGATGCAACTATATGGACATGACATTCCCGTTCTGCTTGATCTATCTGCTTTTTTAAATAAGTCGCGGTCGTTCTAGCATTTGAAAATCCCGTTACATAAAGGTCTTTCGCTTGAAGAGAATTTAATGTTGCCTTCACTCCATTTGTCGTCTTTTGGACAAGTGTTTTTCCTTCAACTTTTGCATGACATATATGAGCAGGAGAATTATCTAGTTCAAATCCAGAAATCGGTAATCCCTTTATTTCACCTGCTAATACTAGATTTGGGTTTTGATTTTTTAAGTGGAACGCTTCATCAACAGTTGCCACAAGCAAAATCTTTTCCACACCTTTAAGAAATGCATAGTGTGCAACTGTAAATGCACGAATAACGTCGATGACGACTGTGATGTCTGATTCACGTAAAAGCATGTCATTCCCTTGATAAATCTTTATTGGCATCATTTTTCCCCCAATGGTATTAGCATCGATGCTGACAATTATGTGTCAAAAAAAGTATATTCACCCAGCCATTTTATGTGCCTAATCATCGGAAATATTTATTCATTTCCATATCCTCTCTTTTAAAATAAGTTGTGGCTTATTTAGAAGGAATAACAAAGCACTCCTTAAATAATGGTTATGCCACATACAGTAAATACTACAAAGGCATTGCCTATCCTCTGTTACGAAAGTCCTCTCAAATTTGTTATAAATATCCATTTACTTCTTAAACGTCTAAATTAAAAGCCAATCTGAATAATGTAAACAGAAAAAACAAAAGGTAATGCATAAAGACAAATAAATGGAGATAATTTCAGATGGAAAGAGAAAATATTCTTAACAGTGATCAAAATATTTGCTTACACGTTGATTCTGAAAGCTTTGCTGGAGCGATCATTCCACCTATTTATGGCAATAGTTTATTTACATTTAACTCTTATGAGGACTACGTACTAGGAGAAACAAATCAACAGAACAAATGTGTATATTGGCGAGGTACAAATCCAACAGTTGAAATAGCTGAAAAGAAATTAGCTGCATTGGAACGAGGGGACACATGTAAATGCTTCGCTTCTGGAATGGCTGCTATAACTGCAGCTATTTTTAATAGTGTAAAAAGTGGTGACCATGTACTAAGTGTGGGGAATATATATCAATCTACCGATGAATTGCTTAATTATTTGCAAAAGTTCGGAGTAGAGCATTCCACAGTATTTTCGGTTCATATAGATGACATTCGAAATGCAATTCGACCAAATACAAGCCTCATATATATTGAATGTCCTACAGATATGAACCTGCAACTTGTTCCATTAAAAAAACTGGCTTCCCTTGCAAAAGACAATGGAATCCGAACAATTGTAGATAATACGTGGGCAACACCACTCTTTCAAAAACCACTAATCTACGGAATTGATATTGTCGTCCACTCCGCTTCAAAATATTTAGGAGGTCATAGTGATTTAGTAGGTGGTGCTATAATTACAAGTACAGAAATTATGAAAACTCTATTCAAAAA
>NZ_CADEPK010000256.1 GCF_902829255.1 Metabacillus niabensis
CTCTAATACATATCAGGTGGTGATTGTCATCGGAATTTTTATTTTCATATTGTTATTCATCTGTTTAGCTATCGTCTTGTTTTCTATCTTTGGAAAAAAACAACCAAAATTATTAATAGAAAACATCCCGGACCAATTAGGATTGCTTGAAAATGTTCCTAAAAATATACTTATTGAAAAGTTAAACTCTAGCTTAGAGGACGAATATATAACCCATGTTAAAAATCGGTTTTTAAAGGAAAATCCAAATTGCACTGAAGCTGATTTTGAATGGAGATTATTTGAGTTAAAGCGGTATTTTATGTTAGCAAAAATTTTAAAAAAGGTGCCAATGTTTAGCGAAGAAGTTGATGAAGTTTGGCATAGTATGATTTTATTTACTAAAGATTACGAGCAGTTTTCAAATCGTTTTTACGGAAATATGCTGCACCATTATCCAAATACAAGCCAAGCACCAGCCCCACAAGACCGCGCATTCTTCGATTGGATATTCTCACAGCTCTTCTCAATTACAGAGTTTAGTTGGAAATCATGGGGAGATTTCTTCAAGGAGCCTCTTGACAAGAAGACATTAGCTGAATTTAGAACAATGAGTAAAGAAGATCTCATTCATAAATATTTTAAGAATAATGAAGAAAATACAGCTATTATTACGTATTTAATCGAGCAAATGAAGCTGCAATTAGGTGAGGCTGAATCAAGGTATCAAAAAGATCAAAAAGGAGATTTTTCAAAACAGCGTACATTTGGAGATATGACGGGCTTATCACTTGTTATGGTATTTTATTCAACTTTTTATTTTGACGAATATTGGGACCATGCAAAGGAATTTACGTATGCAACTGTCTCTTCAAACACAAGTGGCTGTTCCTCTGCGGTTTTCTGCGGCGTAGGTTCAGATGATTCAGGTCATCATAGCGGTGGCGGACATGACGGTGGTGGCGATAGTGGCGGTTCAAGCTGCTCAAGCTGTGGTGGAGGCTGTTCATCATAAGGTAGTTTGCAGATTCATAGTAAAAGCCGGTTTTCTTTGGAAAATCGGCTTTCTCCATAGCTTTTATCGTATTTCAATTCTAAAATAAATGAACATTTATAGTAATTGGCAAATCATTAGCATATTTCCATCTGGATCTTTAAAATGAAACGAATGTCCATGCTCAATCTCTGTCACGATCTCTACACCCTTCCCCTTCATAAATTGATATGCCCCTACAATGTCATCGGTATTAAAATGAAACATCGGTGTTCTTGCATAACTATCCTCAGTATAGATTTTACTATCAAGAACAATATTCAATCCATTATTATCCATTGGGATACAGCATAAATGACCAACAATGATGTCAAAGCTAGGCTCTAACCCTAATATCGAACAATACCATTCTCTAGCCTTCTCAATATCACTCACTGGAATAAATATTGCTCCAACTTTACTTAAAATGGTACTCACCTTCACCGACTCCTCTTTATCAACTAATGAAAATAGTATTAACCTTGAAAATCAGTTGTAGAAAAATAGAATTTTTCCAAAATATTGCGATGATGGAGCTCATGTCCTGCAAGTATCCAAGCTAAAGCACGGACAGTTATATCAGATTGAATGGCAGTTCCCTTTCTTCCCCATGCCTCTTCATTAAAACTTCTTAGTAAGGCAACCGTAGAGCTTCGAACTGCCCTATACTGATCGATTAACATTTGCATAGACTGGTTGTTAAAATCACCAAGTTGAATATAAATACTCCAATTAACCCCTTGGAAATCAACCTCTTCTCCTCTTGCAATTTGAAAGAGAATTTGACCGAGTAACCTCTCTCCATCAGTGAGATGGCCAATGACTTCCTTCACTGTCCATTTATCATTAGCATATTTATACAACCCTTGCTGCTCTGAAACGTAATTCAACCGATTCGTTGTATCAGCTATCTGCTTCTCTAAAATGTCCGCGATATTCCCATTTGGAACTAAATCGATATATCTTGTAAAAAAAGGATCATACTCATTACGTTCAGGCCTTTTTTCCACCTACATCATCTCCTTTTATAGGTAATTGATTTTAACCTAAGAACAGTGTAATTGGTTATACTTACCAAATCAATAAAAAAGATCCTTTTACAACAAAGTATATAAAATTAGCCCTTCTAAAAGAGCAATCATTAAATTTATAGTATTATTGGATAGAAGATTTATTTTGCAAATTGGCAATAGCATTACAAAGGACTACTATTCACTATGAGGTAAAATACGATGAATTCTAAACTAAAAGTGTTAATCTTCTTATTTCCGTTCCTCTATTTACTTCATGATCTAGAGGAAATCATGACAATAGAATCGTTTATTGAAGCAAAGTCAACGCTCATCCCGTTTCGAATTACAACAGGAGAATTTGCCTTAGCTTTTACACTTTTATGGATTGTAGCTTCAAAAGGTTGCATCAAAGCGTTTGCAGGTAAACCCTTTTTAAAGATGAAGCCAGCGACATACTTGTCGTTTTTAGTCCCTGGTATTTTATTAGCGAACGGAATTGGTCATCTAGTTCAATTGATCGTTTTCAAAGGCTATGTACCTGGAATTATTACAACCTTAATGATCATCTTTCCCTATGCCCTTTTCGCATTAAAATTTCTTTTTTCTGAAAGGCTATTAACATTAAAGAGATTTCTTTGTTATTTTTCATTAGGTTTTGTTTTACAAGCACCCTTTGCTTTGATGGCACATATAGTATCCCATTTCATTTTAACTTTCTTTTAAAGTTATAAATGAGAAAAAGGCATTATTAGCAATGCCTTTTTCAATTAGAAATCCACTATTCTCTAATGCTGAAAGGTTATTTCTATGACTCTAACAACATTTGACCTAGTTAACTGATTTTGCTATAAATCCTCAACTCGTCACCTATAGCTATTTATATTGTTAAGAGTGTTAGTTACTTAATAAAAGTTAAATTACTTGATCAATCATTTCCTCAATCTTATCACTTACATAACTCCGATTTGTTACAATATCATTGTTATCTAAAGTAATGCTTCGGTAATGCTCATCCAAGTTTAATTTTTCAAGAAGGGAGCCAACAGCACCTCTTGATTTTTTATCAATTTCGAAATAAATCGTTGTTTCTTGCTCACCTTGTAAAATATATGCCTCTAGTTCATCAAGCTTCTGATGATATTTTCCGAACGTTGGAATAAATTCAAATTGTTGAACAAATGGTAGCCGTGTTTTTACATATCGTGGAGGGGCTTGATTGTCCATTTGTCTAAATCGAAATCCGATGACCTTGATCGCATCAAAAATGCTTTCATAGACATATGATGGTTCAACAGAGATTTGATCTTCATCCTTAGGGTCAACCGCATTGCGAATATCAAGTCCTGTATTAATCCAAACTGGTGGTACATTCCGTCCTGTTTTACTATCTCTTATTGTCATTGGTGTATGTAATGGTACACGGAAGGAGAAAGGGATTTCTTTCCGTTCACCTTTATGAATCACGAATGGTTCGTTCACTTTATGAGAATAAACAACTGTATTCGTTAGCCGCTCACTATCTTCGTGCCCATAAAGCGTCATTAAATTTAGTTTTATTGCTTCAATTTCCTGATCCATTTCGCCGCCTTTAATTTCAACGATCCCCTCTAGCATCTCACCTTGTGTTACCGTTGTGTTTTTTAGCCTCGTATCAACTCGAGCGGATCCAATCCCAATGCTTGTAATCACACGTTTTAAGAAGGACATCTCATAACCAC
>NZ_CADEPK010000257.1 GCF_902829255.1 Metabacillus niabensis
AAATACAAGACAGGAGTGTCATGATTGCCGAAAGTACAAAATATTGTTGCATTGCTTTTGGTTGCGGGTGGTTTTTGGTATTTTTATGGGGGACCCTTTCAACAAGATGGGATTCAAGGAGTCATTAATGAGATACGTACTGATATTACAGAGATAAAGGAAAATCCTGAAGTAATCTCTGCTGTAAATAAAGTGAGTAATGAAATTCAGCTGATGTTTCAGGAACTGATGCAAGCTTCACCGGAAAAGGAAGAGGAACAACAACAGGATGTCGATCCTCCTAAGCTAGAAGCTCCGACCGAACAGTCCTTTTCTGTTCATAATGTAGAAATTGGTGATACACGTTCAGAAGTTGAACAGAAAGTAGGAACAGCAAAACGATCATCCCTAAATGAATATGGGGTAGATTGGGTTGCATATCATGAAAATTACCAGAACTTCTTCATGGTCGCTTATGATGATAAAAATAAGGTAGCCGGCTTATATACAAACCAGGATTTAGTAACAACGAAACTAGGAATTTCCTTCGAAAGCTCAAGAGACGCGGTTCTAGCGAAAACAAATGAACCACTTACAAGCATTCAGAAAGGATTCGTATCTTATCAAATTCAAAACAATGAAGAATATGATACATTCCTGATCGATCAAAATTATGTAACCATCTTTTATGATAAGCATGAGAATCATACTGTGACAGCGATACAAATTATTAGTGAGGAGCTTGAAAACCAACGAGAAAATTTCTATCCTGTTCCAAGTGAAAAATTAAAGGAAGGCTTTGAATACCAATTGTTTGATTTGACTAATGCTGCAAGAGTGACACATGGCCTTTCCGTACTTAGCTGGGATGAATCTGTACGAGAAACCGCTCGTGACCATAGTCAGGATATGGCAGATAACAACTACTTTAGCCATACCAATTTAGATGGAAAATCTCCGTTTGATCGGATGACTGAAGACAATATTACGTATCGTATGGCTGGAGAAAACCTTGCTACAGGGCAAACTAGCAGCATCTTTGCCCATGAAGGCTTGATGAATTCACTTGGTCATCGCGAAAATATACTGCAAAAAGATTTTGAACGGCTTGGAGTCGGTGTCGCGTTTAGTTCAGAGGCTCGCCCTTATTATACGGAAAATTTTTTAACGAAGTGATTTGTTGTTTTGAACGATTCCCAACTAATCGCTATTAACTGGCTGTTAGTTGGGTTTTTTGAAGCTTTTAATGTACCTTAGAAATATTATCTTTTTAAGAGAAGCTTGCTTAAACAATTAAATAAACTAGTTATTATATAAACCAAAATGGTGGTTATAAAGTCTATTAATTTTTTCAACCACCTTCATTAACTTCCATCGAATACAAACCCACCTCACGCAATTAAAAGTCTTGAATGAAATCTAAAGGATTTCGTTTTCGGATGCATTTATAATAAACTGCACAAAAAATATTTCTTCGAGCTTTAGTGAATTACAACATAACATTTAACATTATTTTTTAATAGTTGAAATCCATCAAAGCGATTCACAGATTGTGAATCGCTTTTTGTTTAGGATACTGTATACTT
>NZ_CADEPK010000258.1 GCF_902829255.1 Metabacillus niabensis
CTTTAATAGTATAAAGCGTAACTACTTGGATAATCATCCAAACAGAATCCATTTCATCATCTCCTAAGTAATTCTGTATATTTCATTCATTTAATAAATAATTTGCTGACCCCTTAATTGAAGTACTAACCGATAATTAAATGCTCTGATTATTTCAAAGTATATTCTTTTAGAACATCCTTCATCCAATCTACAAAGTTTTTGCCTGCTCCGAAATCAACATTGATAATCCCTTCAGCACTTCCTGAAGTGATACATCTCACCTTATTTTGTCCATCAAAGTTTTCTATGATTACGGTTAGTGATGCTCTACCTTTTGTACGAAAATAATATCTTTCAAATATCAATGTACATATTTGTTTTCCATCGTCTCCAACTAAATGATGTTCCCAATACACCAAATCATCCTTTGAATTTGGGGCATTAAGTATAAGATTAGCTCCTTCAAAGGGTGATACTGATATTTTAAATTCAATATGTTTTTGCATAATTAACTCCTCTTTCATATTTCCTTCCATTTAATTTACGAAAATTTCCTACAAAAGGTTTCACTCCATCTGAATCTTTCCTTCTTCTACTAACTCCCTCTGAGTTAATAAAAAATGCGATACCTCTTTATTGAAGTATCGCACCCGTTGGTTTACATTCATAAATTAATATTATTGTTAGCTTAGTCTTTTGATAATGAATTATTCATTATACTAGACTTCCTGAGTTTTCTTTTTAAAGACAAATATTGAAATAACCATGATTATAATTGCATAGCTAATTACCCACCAAAGATGCGGAAGCATGTTTTCATAATGCCCATTCAATGTTGCCTTCCCGACTTCAACCGCATGAACAAATGGCAGTACATTAGCGATATCCTTAAAAATTCCTCCTACTAACTCTAAATCAAACCAAACGCCCGATAACCATGCCGAAACATTAGTAAGGAGAGCACCACATATTCCTACTGCTGCCTTTTCGGTAAACAATGTTCCAGAAATCAGACCAATGCCAATATATATAAACGCCATAGGAATCAATATAATAATGACCGCAAAAATTGTAATGGTAAAATTAAGCCCTAGAAATAATGCAGCTAACAGGCAAAACGCTACTTGTATAGCTGACATTGTAATGAGAGGTAACATATATCCTAAAATAAAGTTTTGAGCTGTCATCGGAGTTGTAAATAATCTGGTTAAAAAAGAACTAGCACGATCTTTTGCTAATACTTGAGCTGCAAACAATGCCATAAAGGAAAGACCAAACACAGCAATACCTGGGGCTAATGAAGAAATATTAAATAAGTCCACAGGGATACTGCTGTTAATCGCAGTTAAAAGGATTAGTAAAATGAGAGGAAAGGCCAGACCAAAAAACAACGAAATAGGATCCCTAATGATTTCCTTCATTACTCGATTAGCAAAAAATATTGTTTTCATACTAGCCCCTCCTTTGTAACAATTTTCACAAAGGTATCCTCGAAATTTTCAGTGTTTGTCATAGACATCAGTTCTTCGACTGTCCCGATTGCCTTTATCTGTCCATCTCTCATGACACAAATACGATCACATAAGGTTTCTGCTTCTTCTAAATAATGAGTTGTTAAAACAATGGTTGTATTTTCTTTCAATTCTTGAATTAAAGCCCATAATTCCCGGCGTCCTAAAATATCCAAGCCTAATGTAGGCTCATCTAAAAACAAAATTTTCGGTTCCGAAATGAGCGCAAGAGCAATGCTGAGTTTCCGTTGCCAACCACCGGACAATTTTTTACTTTTTTGATTTTCATATGGTTGTAATGAAAAATTAACAATCATATTGGCTGTTTTTTCTTTGACCTCTTTTTTTGCGTATCCATGAATGCCAGCCATTAATTCCAAGTTTTCGCGAACTGTTAAATTAGGGGCAATCGCCGTTTCTTGCGGGGAAACTGCAATAATTTCCTTGACTTGTTCTTGATTTTTTTCAATATTATATCCTAGTATAGAGGCATGACCGCTTGTAGGAGATATTAAGCAACATAACATTTTGATTAATGTTGTTTTCCCTGCTCCATTTACACCTAATAAACCAAACAACTCCCCCTTTTTGATAGAAAGTGATACATGATCAGTCACAGTTTTTTCATTGTATTTTTTCGTTAGATGATCAATTGAAATTGCATAATCCATCATTCATCCTCCTTATGAAACGGTGTTTGCACAAGATTTAAAAATGCATGCATCATCTTTTCCGGTACAATTGCAAGACCCCGTTCTTCATCCCCTAAAATAACAAGAGAGTCCCCTGGTTTTATTTGAAATACATCACGTGCTTTTTTAGGAACAACGATTTGCCCACGGTCTCCTATTTTAGCAACGCCAAAAAAGTGCTTTCCTTTCGGTGGTATAATTAAGTTCGTATCCTCTCCATCAAAATTCACTAAATTATCAAGAGATACGTTATACATTTTAGCTAACGCCTGACAATGCCCTAGATCAGGTGTTGATTCACCCTTTTCCCATTTTGCAATCACCTGTCTTGACACATTAATCCTGAAAGCAACTTCTTCTTGTGTTAATTTATGATGTAACCGTAGATTCTTCAAATTCGTACTTATCATACTTTTCACACCTCCTACATTTAGTATGGATCGTTATCAAAATGTTTTCTACCAACAATTAGTAACAGTGATGTTATTATTCGTAGCATTTCAGTAAAGACTAGACAGCCTTCTGTGTAGTCTCCCTTAAATTTCTATAGTTTTAAATGATGCTTCCCAATCTATAAAATTTAATTATTATTTTTTTATTAAACTAACTACCTCTAAATCAAACAAAAAAATGCTTTACCACATATTTTGGTAAAGTACTTGTTGAATGAATATCATTTATACATTCCCCTTTAGTAAAATAAAAATGCGATACCTCTTTATCGAAGTATCGCATTTTTTAGTTTAAGTATAATTTTTCACAATCGAAACTCAATAAGCCCGAGCAAACCAAACCGTATGTTTAGCTTCTTTCCCACAATGAAGGCATGTGTGCTTTGTTGTCGGTGGGTTAAATGGAATGTTTCGTGTTGTGAATTTTGTTTTTTCTTTTACATTTTCTTCACACGCATTATCTCCACACCAACCAGCTAATATCCAACCAGGAATGCTTCCATTTTGTTCGGATTCTGCTAGATGCTGTTCTAACTGAGCGATTGTATCGATATGTGTGTGTGAATTCTCCTCACGAAAAGCTTTTGCTTTTTCAAATAGACGGGTTTGCATTGTTTCAAGCTCTTTTTTAATCATTTCAACAATTGACTCAAGAGGGACGGACACTTTTTCCTCTGCATCACGTGCTTTCATTAAACCTTGATTGTTTTCTAAATCACGTGGACCAAGTTCAATACGTATCGGTACACCTTTTAATTCCCATTCATTAAATTTATAGCCTGGTGATTGATCAGTATCGTCAAGACGAACGCGAATTTCTTCCGCTTTTAACGCAGCAAAGATTTCATCTAATTTTTCTATAATCGCAGGATTCTTTTTCCATGGACCAACTGGAATCAAAATAACTTGAGTTGGTGCTATCTTTGGTGGTAAAACAAGGCCTTGTTCATCGCCATGAACCATGATGACCGAGCCAATTAAACGTGTAGACGTACCCCAAGATGTTGTATGAACATATGAGTGTTTATTTTCTTTATTTAAATATTTAATATCAAATGCTTCGGCAAATTTTGTACCTAAGTAGTGTGAAGTCCCTGCTTGTACGGCTTTCCCATCTTTCATCATTGCTTCAATAGAGAATGTATCAACTGCACCTGCAAAGCGTTCTAATGGTGTCTTTTGCCCATCATAAACTGGAATCGCAAGTAATCCTTCCACAACTTCTTTATAAATAGCTAACATTTGCATTGTTTCCTTACGTGCATCTTCTTCATCAACATGGGCAGTATGACCTTCTTGCCATAAAAATTCAGAGGTGCGGATGAATGGAAGAGTTTTCTTCTCCCAACGGAATACATTTGCCCATTGGTTAATTAGAACTGGGAGATCTCGATAACTTTTTATCCATTTTGAATACAAATGTCCAATCATCGTTTCTGAAGTTGGTCGCAGTGCTAAGCGTTCTTCTAAAGTCTCCCCTGCAGCTTCTGTTACCCAAGGAAGCTCTGGTGAGAATCCTTCAATATGATCCTTTTCCTTTTGGAAGAAGGATTCTGGAATTAACATTGGAAAGTATGCATTGCGATGACCTGTTTCTTTAAACCGTTTATCCATCTCTTCTTTAATATGTTCCCATAATTCATAGCCATCTGGCTTAAATGCAATACAACCACGAACTGGGGTGTAATCCATTAAATCAGCTTTTTGAATCGTATCAATATACCATTTCGAGAAATCATTTATTTTTTGTGACATCGTGCTTTTCCTCCTGAAAACATGAAATATTTTATATAAAATCAAAAAAGCATAAAGAGTCCTTAAGTAAGGACGTCTTTATGCTAATAGACGTGGTACCACCTTAGTTCGACATTAATAAAAATATTAAGTCCTCTAAACGTTTGTAACGAAACGACTCGGTTAGTTTTTTGCTAACATCTCCGTGGTAGGGTTCAATAAGAAGAGGTGATATAGCTCTCAGCCAAGGCTATATTTTCTGTTTCACAATCCTTATTTACTTGGTCACATCATTGATTACATATTTAAAAAGTAATATAACAATTCATTGAGAATTATTCAAGTTTCCATGTACATAAACAAAAAATCCCAGATAAATACTAAGCAATCTATCAATTAAGATGTACCTTCGTTCAATATGAAATGTAAAGTATCGCTACCTGTTAGTGAAAAATCATTATATTTTCACATACAATTCACCTGTACAAACACCCATTTGCAAATTGTTATAAATTGTCCAACGTTTATTGATTTCGCCTCAAAGTTCTAGTGGCTTACTCACCTACCATACCGTCATGATCATTATCGCGCATATAAGGGTATAACCAATGATCGCTCGTTATTGGCATACTGAAGCCTGCAGCTTTTGCTTCTTTTATCGTCACCTGTCCATTACCGTCTGTATCAACACTAGAAATATCACCGTTTGTCGTTGAACCAGTTGTTTCAGTTGGCTCTTTGCTTGTTAAACCGAGTGATGCGTTTACTTCATCAGGGTTTACATTGTCAAATGTATCAACGATCTCGTTACCTCTTAAAGTATAAGTATACTGATAATGTGAAGGAATCTGCGTATCGGTATTCGGATATGTGATAATTGCTTCAAAATTAGTCGCTCCACCTGCACTACGGATTGCGTCTTCCATATAAGCTTGATCACCATGTCGGTTAAGCGTACTATCTTGTGGCGTAATATTATAAGCGTTCGATACCCCGCCGAGAGAATCAGCAATAATATGTCCTTCATCTAAATCGTTACTTTCGACACCAGGAACCTTTGCCTCATCAGAGTAGTATCTGCCAGACGATAATACAGGTTCGTTACGGTCATCTTGTAGAATGATTTCATCCGCAATGACACGTACAAGTTGCCCGTATTCATTCGTAAAGGCCCAATATTCACGGTCCCCATAACCAATGTTAACGACAACATTAGGTTCACGATATCCAGACAAATCACCACCATCAACTTCAATAAGGTTGTATCCCGAGAACTGTTCATTATTTGATTGAGTTGGTGTTTCCTTTACTACTGGCTCATCAACAACCGGAGTGACAGTTTCTTCTTTTTCATTATTTTTATTTGTATTCACTGTTGTTTCTTCTTGTGGATTTGTTTCTCCATCTGTAATGGATGCATCATCTACGTTGGTACAACCAACCACAAAGATGGCCGTTAAAAGTAAGATTAAATAGTTTATTTTCTTTTTCATTTTAGGACTCTCCTATAATATGACTAGAATATGATG
>NZ_CADEPK010000259.1 GCF_902829255.1 Metabacillus niabensis
ATATGATAGACAATTTCTATTATTGAATACTAACTTAAACTCCTATTTAAGATGATATACGCTTGATACAAGAAAGCTATCACCTTTTTAGCTACAGTACTTTATTTCATAATGTCATGCGCTTATCAATTTTTGTTTTATAGACAAAAAAGTATGAAAAAGAACTTATGATCCCAAATAAAATACCGAATAGAGTAAACACTAACTCACTACTTATGGATTCTAATAATAAGCTTATTAAGATAGGCCCAGCAGCCATACCTGTATATCTTACAAAGTTAAACACTCCCATAGCACTTGCCCTATATTGTTCAAATTTATTCGTTATTATTGTTGCATAGGTAGGTGTTAAAATTCCGATCCCAATTCCGTAGATTAATAAACTTAGAGACATTAGTAATAAAGAGTATGTATGTGTAAATCCAAACCCGATAATCCCTACAGTAATGATAATATTAGTCAAGGTAAATAATGTTATAAGCGAAATTCTCCATTGAACGAACTTAAATAATAAACTCCCTGCTACAAGACTTATAGTGATAGGCAAGTAAAGCCAACCAACAATTTTTATATGTAAATGATAATGGTCAGTAAGTAATATTGGGAGATAAACCAAGATTGAGAAGTATACTAAAAAGTTTAAAAAGCTTAAAGACAGTACTAAACTACCCATTCCATCTTTAACAATGAAATGATAGAACTTAATGGCGTTACTCTTCTTTTTCTCTTGTATCTTTTGATCGGTAGGAAAAAATAAAGTATTGATAACTAGTAAGAGCACAGAGATACTGACTAATACCCAGAAGATACCATTATAATTATATTTATCACCTATTATGCCTCCTACTATTGGTGCTACTGCAGGAGCAATTGATAAGAGAGTTTGATATGTTCCCATGGCACTTCCTCGTGTATTTCCTTCAAATAAGTCTGTAATCGTCGCAGAAGCAATTAATGGAATAGCTGCTGTCCCAAATGCTTGTAATAAACGAAAAACAAAAAATAAAGTGAAGTTAGTAGTAACGGCACATCCAACACTAGTGATAACTGTAAGGATAAGACTAGGGATAAGAATAATGCGACTTCCTTTTATATCAAGGATTGTCCCAAAAATGATTTGCATAATCGCAGTGATAAAGATAAATAATGAAACCGTTAAATTCACCATCGTTGTCGTCACATGAAATGAATCTTTTATTAAAGGAATAATAGGCGAGTAAATGTTTTGATTCAATGAGGCAAAAAAAGCACTAATACAAACTATATACAAAACAAATACTGATTTTGAATTTTTATATTTTGTATATTCCATCTGAATCTCCTACCTTATAAATATATCGTTTGGAAAATAGTTTTTCAGTTATTCTTTTATTAGCTGATGAATCATTTTTTCAAGAAATTCTAAAATAATTATTTGTTTGTCATTAGAAAAGGTACCTATC
>NZ_CADEPK010000260.1 GCF_902829255.1 Metabacillus niabensis
TCATTAAACATCATGTCACCTCTTAAAACAATTTTTTTTGATATATTAATCAAAAAAAATTGATATTTCGCTCATAAAATTTTCATCTACAAATAGTGTTTCACAAACAATAACTGGTTCACATCATCAATTATTTCCACGTACAAACTTTTCTTAAATCAATTTTTTTTGATATTTCAACTATATATCCAAAATTTTCTGATGTCAATCTATTTAATCAAAAAATTTTGATTAAATTATCGTTCACATCTATTGAGTTTTCAACCTAAATTAAACAATTTCTAATCGCCCATTCTCAAAAACAGTCTGTTGTTTATAACTTCCCTTTGGAAAAATAAATGTCCAAGGCATACTAACCTTTGCTGGGATGACAAGTGCATGGATAGTGAAGATATTATCTGCTATGACCTCATCATGCACACTGTAAAGCAATCTTACGTTATGAAAGGCAAGCGGATTATCAGTGAAATTATGAACCAATACCGTCACGAGCAGCGCCTCTTTATGGTTAATCGCTTCTCGAATCGGAGTGCAAAGAATGTCGGAATCGGGAGCATGTTTTGTTTCATTAAAAATTGTTTCTATATGTTGTCGGTCCTGTTCAGCTATTGCTTTTTCCCAAGACGCTTCAAATTGTAATTGCTGCATGACGAAAACCACCTCTTGAAGATTAAGTTTATCATACTTCTACGTTTTTCCTTCAATAATAAAAATAGCAGTTACATGCATTTCGTCATCATTCTGCCACACAGTTCAATCTTACACAAATTACCATACATCAAATAATACGCTTATACAAAAAAATAGATAGTAGGAAAGGTAAAGGAGAAGTAGAAAGATGAGAGAGTATATCATCTCTATTTGGAATCTAATAGACCCACTATATTATCAGTTTACACGGCTCACATACCTTCCATCTAAAGAAGGGAATATCTTTCGGGTTCGATTAACGAAATATAAAGGCAGGAATATCGTTCTAGCAGATGGAACAGAAATAAACAAAAATGATACGTTAGTTAAGATTCACCTTCATAACGTCAGATTATTAAAGGAATTTAAAACGACAAAAAGTGAGCTTAAGAAAGCCAAAACCATTTATCGATATGTTCAAAAGTCATTACCTGAAATTAACCTTTATATTCAAAATCATCCACAATCGAGTCAAATTAAAGGGATTATCGGAATTACTACATTAAACAAAGGCTGTAAACGACTTGGCTTTGAAGTCTTTTCCATATCACATCCTGTCTACCAGTGGTTCAAACGGCTTGCATTTTTACCGATTGAACTAATATCTAGTAACAATTCATTGTGGCAAGTGTTAAAGAACCATAAACCAAGTTACTTAATTATGTCTATAGACAAATTATCAACGATGTACAGAATGAATAACAGCGAATAGTCAATAAGAAAAGCGCAAGCGCCTTGATCAGCCCCGACAAGCATAAGGCGATTTGGAATAGAAGGCGTTCTTTGCCTTCAATTCCAAATTGCCTAGACCCTAGAGGGGCTAGGCGCTGGAGCTAGACACTAAAACTAAGTTCAAAATGTTATACTTTCTTACCTTGTAAAAAAGGAAAAAGCGATCCATATCGCTTTTTCCCTAAATCGCTTTTACTGCTTCACTTGAAACTCTTCCTAATGATAGCTTATGAAGAGTCATTTCAGGTCTGCTTCCTACGCGGATGTTTACACCTGTCTGACCAAGTCCTTCATTGATATAAAACGGTTTTCCGTCATGATTATGAAGTCCTTTTATCATATTCATACGGGCAAGCTTGCCCATTTTTGCTAGATGATATGCCTTTGGATAGCAAATTTGTCCACCGTGAAAATGTCCTGCAAGCAAATAATCAAAATGATAGTTTTTCATCTGCAACACGATATTAGGGTCATGGGTAATCACTAGATTGATACCTGACTGAATTCCTTTATAGGAAGCTTCAATATTGCTTCGTTTTGTACTAAAGTCATCAATCCCAATAATATTGACTAATGTACCTTTAGCAGAAATGATGTCATGTTGATTTTTTAATACTTTGCAATTATATTTCACAAGCGTATCAATTAACGTTTGTAGGTCTGGCTGCTTTAAAACATAATCATGGTTACCTAATACAGCATAGATACCATAAGTTGACTTTAATTGATTGAGTTTCTCTAAATAAGGGATAAGCTTCGGAATTGTACGTTTCCGATCTAAAAAATCTCCCGTAAGGACGATTAAATCAAGTTGTTCATCTTTTAGCTTCTCGTAAATTCCATCCGGAGAAATCGATATATTTTCTAAATGTAAATCCGAAAGCTGCAAAATCGATAATGTTGAATCATCTTCGTTCGATCCTTCGTTACCCATTTCGATTCGATTAACGACAACATCTTTCGTATTATTATTCGCTTTTTTAATTAGGGCATAAAGAAAAATGACTACAACAGTAATGAAAAATATACTCAAGATAATGCCTCCTTCCTATTCATTATATAGGAAAAAGACTACTAATTTTACAAGAAATAGATGGTAAATACTTTATCCCTTCTCTACTTAGGCTTATGGAGGTGTATGATGAAAAAAGTTTTATTTCTCCCTTTTTTACAAATTCCATCTGGTCACCATCAGGCGGCAAATTCTTTAATTGACGGGATTAGACAAATCGATCCAGCTATTCAGTGTGATAAAGTTGATATTCTCAGCTATAGCTACGGTAAGATGGAAAAAATCATTTCGAGCATATACTTAAAATGGATCCATTCATTTCCCCAAATATACAATTCCATCTATAAGACGGCTGTCTACAAAAATATTGAGGTCAATAAACGATATCGTTTGTATGAACTGCTCTTTCTCACGTTTATGAAAAAGCTTTTGGCAGAAAAGCAGCCAGATTTGATCATATGTACACATGCATTGCCATCCTATATGCTCAATTATTTAAAACAAAGACATGACTTACAAATTCCTATCATTAATGTGTACACAGATTATTTTATCCACAGCTTTTGGGGAATCGAGCAAATCGACTTCCATTTCGTTCCAACTCAGCAAATGAAGGAATATTTAATACAACGAAAAATCAATGAAGACAATATTTTCATTACCGGAATACCGACGCATCCAAAAATAAAAAAACAGCTAGAGGCACCTGAATATAAAAGGAACTCGCTATCAACAGTGCTCATTTCAGGTGGGAATCTTGGAGTTGGCGGTTTAGAAAACTTGTTACATTATCTACAGGAGATTCATTCTAAGCCACGAATCCAATTTTTTGTGTTATGTGGGAAAAATAGAGCATTATATGAAAAGATAAAAGGGCTAGGAACTAAATATATCATCCCATATCCTTATATTAGCTGTAGAGAGAAAATGAATGAGCTTTATAATCAAATCGATGCCATTTTAACAAAACCCGGAGGCATGACAATAAGTGAAAGCCTATTTAAAAGAAGGCCTATCTTTATTTATGATGCTCTACCAGGACAGGAGCAAATCAATCTCACTCAACTAAAAGAGGCTGGTCTAGTCTTTCATCTAGACAAGGAAAATATATATGAGCAAATCCTTTCAATCCTTCAGAATGAGGAAAGCTTGCATCAGTATCAAAATCGGATAGATAATTTCCACACACATATCCATGAAAAAGAGCCTTCAGAAATTATTTCAGAAATTTTACAGCGACATTAACGTGAAATCGAGATTAATTTATAGTGTGGTGGTCACCGTGAAAGGTGATCATCACACTTTTTCAACCCAAATCCCTTTCTAGAGTACAATTCTTTTTAAATAGATATGGTAAAGATAAATCAAACCATATGGTACTAAATAGGAAAAGAACGTATAAAAGGAATTCCATCCGTTCCCATAACTCACCATCCCATAGTAAACATAAATCGATTCGAGCAAAGTTGTAACGAAAGTCATTAAAAAAACAAATAAAACAGGATGCTTATACTTTTTAATAAAATAAATCAAATAACTTGCTAAAACGGGATAAACCCCCAAATTAAAAAGTAATGCTGATAAAGTTTTTTGTTCAGGAAAGGGGAAAACCTCCCAAAAGCCGAAATAAAACCCGAATTCGTTTATCGTAAAAGCAAGAATACTGAAGGCCGGACCAACCAAAGGGATTACCTGTTTATCCTTTTTATAAAGATGACAAATACCAACAATCCAAGGGAGTAAAAACACTAGAACGAAATGTAAAAAGATCATTTATCCATTCCTTTGTATCATAAGCTTCATAACATTATGCCAAACAGCAGTCCATTAAGCTGCAAATATGTATTTCCTTACCAATGTAATATCTTCATTATTATTGTATAAAGTCGCTTTAATTATCCTTTTATCCTGTCAGCTAGTTACCAAAAAACAACAGCATCTCATTTGATGCTGGAAAGGTTAAGAAATAAAAAAAACGGATCAAAACTACGTCACATTACTTGGTACAAATTTGGTTTGAGGCTTTTGTTCACCTTCGATAATCGTATTTTTGTGTTTTTCAATATCTTCACTTTTTAATAATTGTACTTGCTGATATTGTCTACTTTGTTCATTTACTGAATGAATCCATCTAAAGAAATTTGTTCTTCTTACGAAACGAGCATGTGGATCAAAAAAAGTTCTGGAACAACCATAAGGTACTATAATCGGTAATAACAATGTAACAAACATAACAATCTCCTCTCTTTTTTCTATAATAATGTATGTTTATCGGATGAGAATTGATTTATCAAAAGATTAGAAAAAATTGATATGTTTTTCGAAATAACTTTACTTC